>NZ_JBEXCV010000301.1:0-4309 GCF_040605455.1 Embleya sp. NPDC005575
ACAAATTAAAATATTTTTTTTTTGTTGTTTTTTTGATTGTGGGTGAAAAAAGCGGGGGGGGCGCCCGCCCCCCCGCGCCCCCCCCGCCCCCACGTCCCCACCCCTCATCCCCCCGGATGAAAGTTCTTCGTCGGCCCCTGGGGGCCGAGCGTTCGTCAGCCGAGGTTCTCGATCCCCGCCGTGCCCTTCTCGACGTCGAGGATCTCGACGGAGGAGACCTTGCGGGTGGTGTTGCCCTCGGCCCACTGCTTCGCCTCGTTGGCGAGCTTGCCGCCCTTGTCCATCCGGGCGGACTCGGCGGACAGGTTCTCGGAGAGCGAGACCTCGGCCGGCAGTGAGGTCAGCACCGCGATGTCGTAGCCGGTGTAGGTCTTGGCGATGCGGACCTTGGTGACCAGTGAGCCGTAGGTCGTGGTCTTCAGCTTGGCGAGCAGATCGGCGGCGTACTTCTGCGAGCCGGCCTTGTCGGTGTCCTTCTCCGCGCCGTTTTCGATGCCGGCGGTGCCCTTCTCCTTGTCGAGCACCGACACCGAGGAGATGGTCAGGCTCGACGAGTCCTGGGCCCACTGCATGGCCTCGACCGCGAGCTTCCGCCCCTTGTCCATCCGGGCATTCGCACCCTTGATGTCCTCGGTGACGGGGATCTCGGCGGGCAGCGTCGTGTTGACCGTGACCTCGTAGCGCTCGTACTGCTTCGCGATCCGGACCTCGGACACCAGGCCGCCGTGCTTGGTGGTCCTGAGGTAGGCCAGCAGGTCCTGGGCCGCCTTGTCGACGCCGCCCTTCGCATCACCCTTGTCATCCGCCTTGGGTGATTCGGCCTTGGGTGCCGCGCTCGCATCGGCCGCGCCGGTGGTCTTGGGCGACTCGACCGAGGCACTGGCCGCCTTGCCCTCGTCCTTCTTCTCGGGTCCGCAGGCGGCGAGCGAGCCGGTCAGGGCGATCGTCGCGGCGACGGCCACGGTGGTGATCAGGCCGCGGCGACGTCCCCGCGGGGTCGCGGTCGAGGCGGACTGCTGCGGGACGGTCGGCCGGGGAGCGAGCGCGGACATGAGGGGTTCCCTTCGGTGGCACTGCGGAGTCGGGCCTGGACAGCGCCGATCGGGTCGGTCGACCCGAACGGCCGATAGCGGGACGACAGTGCGGTGCAGTACTTCCGGGAGTGCTCCGTGCTGTCGAAGTCAATAGAAGCAGTGCCTGTGAACGCTGTCAACAAGAACTTCACTCACGCATTACGTCGCCTCTCTATGATTAACTCCCGAAGGTTCACAACCCCGGCCCATGAGGAGGAGACGGTGTCCACCAGCCCCCAGGTCACCGCTGCC
Source organism: Embleya sp. NPDC005575 (assembly GCF_040605455.1). NCBI lineage: Bacteria > Bacillati > Actinomycetota > Actinomycetes > Kitasatosporales > Streptomycetaceae > Embleya > Embleya sp. NPDC005575. The sequence goes on from NZ_JBEXCV010000301.1 coordinate 1,326, forward strand.
GAGATCGCCCGCATCGCGGGTGTCGGGCGCGCCGCCGTGAGCAACTGGCGTCGGCGCTTCGACGACTTCCCGCGGCCCGTGGGCGGCAGCGACGCGAGCCCCACCTTCGCGCTGTCCCAGGTGGAGAGCTGGCTGCGGGCCCAGGGCAAGATCGCCGAGGTGGCCCCCGAGGAGCACCTGTGGCGCATGGTCGCCGCCTCGGGCGACATCCCCGAGCGGCTCGCCGACCTCGGCGACCACCTCTTGGCCGGCTCACCCGGGCCGGTAGGGCCGCACGCCGCGCTGCTGCGCGCCGCGACCGACCTGGCCGACACCCGCGGGGCGCCCGCGGTGTTCGCCGACCTTTACTCCCGATTCGCCGAATCGGCAGCCGGCCCCGGCGGCGTCACCCCCGCGGCCACCGTCGCGCTGATCGCCGAACTCGCGGTCGTCGGGCGCGAGTCCGCAACCTCGGTGCTGAACCCCGCGACCACGCACGGCGATCTGTTGCTCGGCTTCGCGCGGTCCGCACGCACCCTGCGCGGGCAGACCGAGGCGCCGGCCCTGGCCCGGCTGGTCCGGGCCCGGATCGCGCTGCACCCGGACGCGGCACCGGACACCGACATCGCCATCGCCGAGGGCGACGCGTTGCGCGCGGACGCGTGGCCCGGCGAACCGTTCGACACCGTCGTGGGCAACCCGCCGTTCAACGACCGCAATTGGGGCCACGACGAACTGGCCTACGACCCGCGCTGGGAGTACGGCTTGCCGGCCCGGACCGAGTCCGAACTCGCCTGGGTGCAGCACGCGCTGGCCCACACCGAAGTCGGCGGCCGGGTGGTGCTGCTGATGCCGCCGGCCGTGGCGGCCCGAGGCTCGGGGCGCCGGATCCGGGCCGAACTGCTGCGTCGGGGCGCGCTGCGTGCGGTGATCGCGCTGCCCGCGGGCGCCGCGCCGCCGTTCGGGGTCGCCCTGCACCTGTGGATCCTGGAACGGCCCTCCGGCGCGCTGATGCCCTCACACGTGCTGTTCGCCGCGATCGAGGACCCGGCCCGAGCGCAGACCACCGTGGACGCCTGGCGCGAGTTCGGCACCGACCCGGGCGGTCTGGCCGAGGCGCCCGGTCGACACCGCGCCGTGCCGCTGATCGAACTGCTCGACGACAGCGTCGACCTGACCCCGTCGCACAACCTGCCCGAACGCACCGACCTGAACGTGGCCGAGCGGGTGCAGGACACCCGCGAACGCCTGCTCGCCCTGCTGACCCGGCTCCCCGCGCTGGTGCCGGCCGTACCCGCCGCCGACGCGGGGGCGCCGACCTGGCGCTCGGTCGCACTCGCCGACCTGGCCCGCACCGGCGCGGTCACCCTGTACCGCAGCGCCTCGCGCTCCGGTCGCGGCGGCCGGGAGACGCCGACCGGGCCGACCGTGCCGATGCTCACCACCACCGACCTCGCGGCCGCCGTCCCGCCGAGCGCGCGCCTGTCCACGGCAGAGGCGGACGAGGCGCAACATCCCCGGATCCGGGCCGGCGACGTGATCGTGCCGACCCTGCTCGGCAGCGGCGAGAGCGACTGGGCGGGCGCGGTCCGGGTGGCCGGGCCCGCCGAGCAGGACGCGGTGCTCGGGCCCAACCTGCACCTGCTGCGCCCCGACCCGGCCACGCTCGACCCGTGGTTCCTGGCCGGGTTCCTGACCGACCCGGCACACGCCAAGCGGGCCGGCTACGGGTCCAGCATCGTCCGGGTCGACGTACGCCGGATCGAGATCCCACTATTGCCGCCCGCCCGGCAGCGCGCGTACGGCGAGACCTTCCGGGCGCTGCGCGCGTTCGTGACCGACCTGCGCGGCGCCGCGGCCCTCGGCGAGGACCTGGGCCGGGGCCTGCTGGAGGGCCTCACCGCCGGGCTGCTCCGACCGCCGGAGTAGCCCGGGAAGCCGGGGAAGCCGGGCGGCGTCCGGCCGGCCACGGGTGACTACACCTAGCGACCCTCCAGGGCCCGCAGGACGGCTTGCGAGCGGGCGGTGGGCGTCGCGGAGCAAAACGGGCCGGGCGGGGTCAGTGCGGCTGCCGCGGCGGCCCAGTGCGGACCGGTGTAGCAGCGCACCAGGGCCTCGGCGGCGGCGCGGTGCACGTCGCCCATCGAGTACAGCTCCTCGCCAGGGACGATCCGGTGTCGCCGGGTGATCCGCGGGTCGTCGGCCGGCCACTGGCGGTGGACCACCAACCGGGGCTCGTCCGCGGGCTCCGGCGCGCTCAGCGTGGAGAGCGACAGGGGGTACGGGAGGAGCGGGCCGAGCAGGTCGCACAGGCCCCACAACACCGCGTCCGGATCGGGCACCCCGTCCGCCTCGGACAGTGCGAACGTCTCCTCCGGCCGGGTGAGCACCGCCGAGACCACGTCCGTCAGCACGTCGGGATGCCGGCCGGCGCGCCGGCGCAGCCCGATCTCGCGGCGGGCCAACTCGGCGTGCAGCACCGCCGGGTCGAGCCGGGGCATGGGCCGGCCGCTCGGGTGGTCCAGGTCGGGCGGTTCGGTCGGGGCCGCGCCCAGGGCGAGTGCGTGCCGGGGGCCCAGGAGCAAGGCCGATCCGGGCTCGGGCCGGGGTGGGGCGATCAGGACCAGTGCGTGCGAGGCGGTGCGCCGGATCAGGGTCGGTCGCCCGCCCAGCGTGCCGAAGCGGACCGCGGATCGGCGCGGCCCGTAGTATCCGGCGCCCAGTGCGGGCCCGACCACCGGCGCCAGCACGGCGTGCCAGCGGCGCAGCCCCGATTCGGACAGCGACGTGGCCAGCACGGTGGCCGTCCCCGTGTGGCTCACCTCGTAGCGGATCCGGTGGAGCATCGGCGTGCGTGCGTATGGATCCTCGGTGTAGCGCTTGGTCGGGGCGGGTGCGGGCCGGTCCACGGTGGGTTCGGCGGCCCGCCGGGACGCGGGCCGGGCCGGGCGTGGGCGCTCGGCGGAGGGAGCCCGGGCGGGCTCCGGCTCGGGCGCGGGTCGCGG
>NZ_JBEXCV010000302.1:0-4283 GCF_040605455.1 Embleya sp. NPDC005575
CGCTGCCGGACAGCGGCTCGACCTCGGGTTCGGTCAAGTACGGCGCGACGATCGCGCTGGAGGGTGACGTGTCCGCGCTGCGCTCCCCGGGCCGGCGCGCGACTTGTCGCGATCGGGCGCGATTTCGGCGGGTCCGACCGGCGTCCGCGGGCCCCGGGCCGATGCCGCGCTCCCAGGCAACTCCCAGCCGCCAATCAGCCTTCGGGAACGTGCCCGGACCAGGCTGTGCGGCCATGAGGCGTGTACGACTCCGACGGAAGTCGGTCCTGATCAACCTGGCCTTGGCCACCGCGATGGTGACCGGCGCCGGCTTCGCCTACGCGGCCGTGGACGACGGCGGTGGATCGTCCCGCGCCACCAGGACGCGCACCGGCAAGGTGACCAAGGGGACGGTGCTGGCCACGGTGTCCGCGTCGGGGTCGTTGACCTCCCCCTCGGATGTGGGCGTCGGCTTCACCGCCGCCGGGAAGGTCACCACCCTCGCGGTCAAGGTCGGCGACACCGTCACCGCCGGCCAGGTCCTCGCGCAGATCGACCCCACCCAGGCGCAGGAGGCGCTGGACGCGGCGAAGGCGGCCGTCACGGTGGCCCAGGCAAATCTGACCAAGGCCCGGGCGGGCACTTCGGTCCAGCAGAACGGCGGCGGCGGCAACGGCAGTGGCGGCGGCAATCAGGGCACGGGCGCCCAGAACACGGTCCTGCGCGGCTCGACGGGCGGCGGAGCCGCGAACGGAGGCAACGGCAGCGACGCTGTGCCCACCGCCACGTCCACGACGGCGCCGCCCCGGACCACGGCGCCCCCCGTCACCCAGCCGCACCCGACCGTCACCGTCACCGTCACCAAGGCCCCGACGGCCACCCCGTCGCCGAGCACGACGGTGGACGCGGCGGCGGTGAGCCAGGCCGAGTCGGCCCTGATCGCGGCGAACAACAAACTCGCCGACGCCCAACGGGCCCTGGACGGCTGCGTGCTCAAGGCGCCGTCGACCGGCGTCGTGGCATCGGTGTCCGGCAAGGTCGGCGACACCGTCTCCGCGGCCACCTCCACGGGCGGGTCCGGCGGATCCGGTGGCGCGAGCGGCGGCCAGGGCCAGGGAGGTTCGTCGTCCGCGTCGTCGTCGAGCACCGCGGTGACCGGCTTCGTGGTGATCGCCAACCCGACCGGCATGGAGACCCGGGTGTCCTTCCCGGAGGCCGACGCCGCCAAGGTCAAGGCCGGGCAGCCGGCCACCGTGACGCTCAACGTGAACTCCGCGATCCGGCTGAACGCCAAGGTGATCAGCGTGAATCCGCTGCCGGACAGCGGCTCGACCTCGGGTTCGGTCAAGTACGGCGCGACGATCGCGCTGGAGGGTGACGTGTCCGCGCTGCGCACCGGACAGACCGCGAACATCTCGGTGGTCGTCGCCGAGGCCGACAACGCGTTGCAGGTGCCCTCGGCCGCAGTCTCCGGCACGGGCGCGACGGCCTCGGTACGGGTCCTGGTCAACGGGGTCGAGCAGCGCCGTACGGTGACCGCGGGCGTGGTCGGCGACCAGACCACCCAGATCGTCTCCGGTCTGGCCGAGGGCGACGAGATCGTGATCGGCACCGTCGCCGCGACCGGTGGTGCCGGTTCCACGTCGGGGCGGTCCGGCCAGTCCACCCGAGGCGGCACGGCCGGAGGCGGCCTCCCCGCCCCGGGCACCGGCAACTTCCCCGGCGGCGGCGCGACCGGCGGGTCCGGCGGCGGCATCCCGCGCGGCGGCTCGCGATGACCGGGCCGGACGCGGGCCGTCCTGCGCCGGTGATCGACGTACGCGCGGTGACCAAGTCGTACGGGCACGGCGCAGCTTCGGTGCACGCGCTGCGCGGCGTCGACCTGACCATCGAGAGCGGCGAATACGTCGCCATCATGGGCAGTTCGGGCTCGGGCAAGTCGACCCTGATGAACGTGCTCGGCTGCCTGGACGTGCCCACGTCGGGCCGCTACCTGCTCGACGGCCTCGACGTCGGCCGGCTGGACGAGCACCAGCTCGCGCTGGTTCGCAATCGCCGGATCGGCTTCGTCTTCCAGTCGTTCAACCTGATCCCGCGCACCAGCGCACTCGCCCAGGTCGAACTCCCGCTCTCCTATGCCGGCGTGCGGGCCAAGGAGCGCCGCCGCCGCGCCCTGGCCGCGCTCGACCTGGTCGGCCTGGCCGACCGCACCGACCACGCGCCCAACGAACTCTCCGGTGGCCAGCAACAACGCGTCGCGCTGGCCCGGGCGTTGGTCACCGCACCGGCGCTGCTGCTGGCCGACGAGCCGACCGGAAACCTGGACAGCCACAGCACCGCGGAGGTATTGGGCATCCTGGATCGGCTGCACGGCGCCGGACGCACGATCGTGATCATCACCCACGAGGACGAGGTGGCCGCGCGTGCCGGGCGGGTCCTGCGCCTGGTCGACGGCCTGGTGGTCGCCGACCACCGCCGCCCACCGGCACCGTCCCCCGCCCCGCCGCCGACCGCACCCGTTCCATCCGATGCATCCGGCGTACCCGATATGTTCGATATGCCCGGCGAAGGAGCCCGCCGGTGAACCCCGTCGAGGTACTGCGCTTCGCCGTCCTGGGTCTGGCCGCCAACAAGATCCGCACCGCACTGACCATGCTCGGCGTACTCATCGGCGTCGGTGCGGTGATCCTGCTGGTCGCCGTCGGCAACGGCTCCTCCAAGTCCGTCCAGGCTTCGATCCAGCGGCTGGGCACCAACCTGTTGACCATCTCGCACACCGCCGGTGGCGGCCGGTTCGGCGCGGCCGGGCAGGGCGGTGCGCTCAAGGACCTCACCCTGGACGACGCCCAGGCGCTGGTCGACAAGACGCTGGCCCCGCACGTGAAGTCGGCCGCGCCGGTGCAGACCACGTCGCAGAGCATCACCTACGCCGGTCAGTCGGTGACCGTGTCCCAGATCGTCGGCACCACGCCGGATTGGTTCGCCACCACCAACCACGACCTCGGCCGGGGCGCGCTGTTCGGCACCGAGGACGTGACCGCCCGCCGCAAGGTCGCCGTCCTGGGCAGCACCACGGTGGAGAACGTGTTCGGTACGGAGAACCCGATCGACAAGGAAATCCTGATCGGCGGCATACCGTTCCGGGTCGCCGGCGTGCTGGAGACCAAGGGCGGCAACGGCGCGGCCGACTCCGACGACACGATCGTGTTGCCGGTGACCACGATGCGCGACAGCCTGACCGGCTACGGCTCGTTGTCCTCGGTCGCGGTCCAGGCCACCTCCTCCACCGACACCGCGCTCGCCCAGGACGAGGTCACCTCCATCCTGAACAACCGGCACCGGATCGCCGGTTCCGCACAGAGCGACTTCCGGATCACCAACCAGCAGTCGCTGCTGAGCGCCAACGACGAGACCAACAAGACCTTCACCGTGCTGCTCGCGGCGGTCGCGGCGATCTCGCTGCTGGTCGGCGGGATCGGGATCACCAACATCATGCTGGTGACCGTCGCCGAGCGGACCCGCGAGATCGGCATCCGCAAGGCGATCGGCGCCCCGCGTGGCGCGATCCTGGGCCAGTTCCTCGCCGAGTCGACCCTGCTGTCCGTACTCGGCGGCGGTCTGGGCGTGGCCGCCGGGCTGTTCGCGGCGCGCTTCGAGGTGGTCGGGATCACGCCGGTCGTGGTGCCGAGTTCGGTGATCGGATCGTTCGCCGTATCGGTGGCCATCGGCCTGTTCTTCGGCGGCTACCCGGCCGCGCGCGCCGCCGCGCTGCGGCCGATCGAGGCGCTGCGGCACGAGTAGGCCGCAGGAACAGCCCGAAGACCCCCGCCGTTCCCGCGTCCAGGAGGAGACCCGAGAGCATGACGCCCAAGCCCCACCCCGGCCGGCACGACACCCGGCCGCAGGCCACCGTCCCCGACCAGCCGGCACGGCCCGACTCCGAGGCCCTCGACCCCTATTCCCGCCTCCCCGGGCCCGGTGACCCGGGCTCGGCGGCGAACGCCGCGGCCGAGACCGGGTTCGTCGCCGGCTTCCGAACCGAGGCGGAAGCGGGCGACGAGCCCCACCCCGACGAGTCGCCGGAGGACATCCTCGGCCGACCGCCGGCCGCGCGCGACGTCGCCGCCGAACTCGCCGCCCCGCCCCGGCGCAGGCTGCCCCTGCTCACCCTGGCCCTGGGCGCGGGCGTGTTCGCGTCGGTCGGCTTCCTGGCCAGGTTGGCGGTGCCGCCGTTGGTGAGCCACATCTTCTGACCGTTGAGCACGTAGAACTCGCCGTCCGGCACCGCCTTGGTGCGGATCGCC
>NZ_JBEXCV010000303.1:0-4245 GCF_040605455.1 Embleya sp. NPDC005575
CGGCGCCCTTCACCGATCCGAGCGCGATCACGCACCGCCACCCGCCCCGACCCGGCGGCGACGCCCGACTCCGCGGGGACACACGGAATCCAAAAAGCGCATTCGTCCAGCCGAACCCCGGGACCACAGCTCAGAACCCCACCCGCACCGAAGAAAACCGAGAACTCACAGGGCCTTGCGGGGGCCGACCCGCTCTCCCGCCGTCAGGTCCCGAGCGGGACACCGGCTGCCGCGCGGGCCGGACGGCGCAGGGTCGGCACCCCGTGCCGGTACGCGGCGTTCCGGTGGGGAGGCCGGCCGTCAGCGGCTCGTGCCGAGTGCGGCGGCGAGCATGTCGACGACGAGTTCCACGAACTGTTCGTGGTCGGGGTGGACGTCGCGGCCGGTGTCCGGGTCGTCGTCGATGCGGCGGGCCCGGTCGGCGAGGGCTGCGGCCTGCATCTGGACGACCAGGGCGAGGCGTTCGTCGGCGTCGCGGATGCCCTCGCGTGCCAGGTGGTCGTGGATGAGGGTGAGGGTGCGGGCCTGGGCGGGTGGGGCGTCCGGGTGGCCCGAGCGGATCTGTGCGAGGTGTGCCACCTGGGGCAGCAGGCGCAGGTAGTCGCGGCCCGACGCGGTGCGCAGTTCGTCCGCGGCGGGGTGCAGCAGCAGTGCGACGAGGGTGCGCAGGTCGGCGTGTGCCGCGGCGGGTCCCAGGGCTGCGAGGGCCTCGGTGCGGCGGGCGTCGACGTCCGTGCGGTGGTCGCGCAGGACGGCGGCGGCGAGCGCGGGGACGGAGCCGAAGTGGTATTGGACGGCGGATTTGTTGCGTTGGTCGGCTTCTTGCTGGATGCGGGACACGGGGACGCCGAGACCGTGGCGGGAGATGAGCCGGGCGCCGGCGCGCAGGAGGGCGTCGCGGGTTTCGGCGGTGTCGGCGCGCGGGCCGTCGGCCTGCGGTGATCGCGGGGTGTGGGGCATGGGGAATGGTAGTCCGCCGCCCGATCGCGTCGGCAACCGTGCCGGTGCGGGGCCGTCGGCGTGCTCGGGCGGCGGGCGGGGTCAGGCCGAGGTGGGCGGGTGGATGGCGACGCGGTGCAGGATGCGCTTGGCGCGGCCGTAGTCGTTGATGGCGTAGTGCTGGGTGCAGCGGTTGTCCCACAGTGCGGCGTCGCCTGCCTGCCAGGTCCAGCGCACGGTGTTCTCGGGGCGTTCGGCGTGGTCGCACAGCATGCCCAGGATCGCGTTGCTCTCGATCGGGGACAGGCCCTGGAAGCCGGTGGTCCAGCCGCGGTTGACGAACAATGTGCGACGCCCGGTGACCGGGTGGGTCGTGACGGCGGGGTGGACGGCGGTGCCGGTGTACGGCGCGCGGCCGTGCGAGGCGTGCAGGCCGTCGACGAGCGTGCGCACGGGCTCGGCGAGGGTGTCGTAGGCGCGGTACTGGTTGAGCCACATCGTGTCGCCGCCGCGCTCGGGGCACACGCGCATGGACAGCAGCGCGCCCATCGACGGGGTTTCGGCGAATGTCAGGTCGGTGTGCCAGATGTTGGCGCCGCGCTCGACGTCCGAGTCCAGTTCCAGGATCTCCCCGCCGGTGCCGAGGGTGGTCATGTCGTTGCGGGCGTCGTTCGCCTTGCCCGGTGTGGTGGCGGCCAAGTCGCCGAAGAGCGAGCCGAGTGCGACGAGCCGGTCGTCGTCGAGGTGGGCTTGGGGGAAGAAGAGCACCAGGTGCTCCATCCATGCCTCGTGCAACTGCTCGGCGAGGGCGTCGTCGAAGGTGTCGGGCAGGCCGGTGACGACCGCTCCGAGGGCCTGTGGGAGTTGACGGATGCTCAGGGGCACGGGATGTCTGCTCTCGTCGGGGGACTGCGGAACGAGTCCCGAGGGATGTGCGTGGATCGATCGGTGTCGGATGCCGCGGGTGGGTGACGGGGCGCGGGCTACCGGATGTCGTAGTGGTCGAACCGGGGGTCCTTGGTCCAGTTCCAGTAGTCGACCAGCCGCCAGGGGTTGGCGGTGTAGACCTCGCCGTCGGCGTTCTTGAAGTAGGAGTGCTCGATCGACGGGTGGGACCACACCAGTTGCCGGATCTCGGCGCGGTGGCGCGCCACGTACGCGTCGTGCTCGTCCTGACGCGGCTCCATGGTCCGCAGGCCGCCGGTGATGAGGTGGTCGAGGCAGGCGGAGATGTACCGCATCTGGCATTCGGACTGGAAGATCAGGCTGCCGCCGTGCGCGAGCGCGCTGCCGGGGCCGTACATGCAGAAGAGGTTGGGGAAGTTCGGCACGGTGATGCCCAGGTACGCGGTGGGCGTCTCGCCCCACTGCTCGCGCAGCACGGCGCCGTCGCGGCCGACGATGTGCATGGGGTACAGGTAGCGGTTGGCCTGGAACCCGGTGGCGTACACGATGATGTCGGCTTCGTGGCGTTCGCCGTCCGCGGTGACGACGGCGTCCTTTTCGATGCGGGCGATGCCGTCGCGGACGAGCGTGACGTTGTCGCGTTTGAGGGTGTGCAGCCAGCTTCCGTTGTCCTGGAGGGTGCGTTTGCCGGTCGCCGGGTAGTCGGGCAGCACCTTGGCGAGAAGTTCGGGGTCGTCGCCGATCTGGCTGGTGATCCATTCGGTGAAGAACCGGCGGGTCTGGTCGTTGCGGGCGCTGACGGAGCGGTCCTGGTGCGGCCAGTCCGGGTCGATGCGGGCGCCTTCGAGGGACCCGTCGCCGCCGGGCCAGAAGATCATGAAGCGGTACCAGCGTGCGTAGAAGGGCAGGTACCGCATCGCCCACTGCACGCCCTCGCCGACCCGGCCGTGGTAGTTGGGGTTGGGGAACATCCACTGCGCGGTGCGCTGGAACACCGTCAGGTGCGCGACGTCCGGCGCGATCGTCGGGCCGATCTGGAAGCCGGACGCGCCCGCGCCGATCATCGCGACGCGTTTGCCGCGGTAGTCGACGGAGTGGTCCCACCGCGCGGAGTGGAACGCGGGGCCGGTGAAGCCCTCGGCGCCGTCGATGGCCGGGATGTTGGGGCGGTTGAGCAGCCCGACGGCCGAGATCACCGCGCGGGCGGCGAGGGTGTACGCGGCGCCGTCCGGCCCGCGGACCGTGACCTGCCAGGTCGCGGACGGCTCGTCCCAGACGGCGGAGGCCACCTCGCTGCGCCACCGGATGTTCTCGGCGATGCCGTGGTTGTCCATGACGTGCCGGAAGTAGCGCTGGAGTTCGGGCTGTCGGGCGAAGAACTCCGACCAGTGGTCGCTGGGTTCGAAGCTGTAGCAGTAGAAGTGGTTGCCGACGTCGACCCGGCAGCCGGGGTAGGTGTTCTCGTACCAGGTGCCACCGACCCCGGCGTTCTTCTCGACGATCGTGAACGGGATGCCGGCTTCCTTCAGTCGGATCCCGGCCAGCAGTCCGGACTGGCCGCAGCCGATCACGACGACGGGGAACTCCTCGCGCGTCGCGGCGTCCCCTGGTGCGGGCGGCCCGGTGTCCTCGTGCCCGTCCATCTGCATGTCTTCGAGCATCATGGGCACGTACTCGGCCGGGATCTCCTGGCACGCGACCCAGTTCATCATCTCGTGCAGCAGTTGCGGCGACGGCTGCTCGGGCAGCACGCAGCCGCCGTCGCGGTAACGGCGTATCGCCTCAAGGGCTTGGGCGCGGGCCTCGGCCTTCTCCTCTTCGGGCATGAAGCCCTGGACCTCGTTGAGGATCAACATCCGGGGCTTGATCGGGCCGCGGATGTACGAGGGGTCGCCGGTCAGGTGGACCAGGGACAGCAGCAGCGCCGGCACGCTGACGTCCTCCAACGCGGCGGCGATCGCCGCGTCGTCGTCGGTGATGGGAAGACCCGCGTGCGGGCTGCGTGACGTCATCGCGTGGAGCTCCAGACCGTGGGGATGCGGTGGTCGGCGCGCCCGTACCGCGCTCTGCGTCCGCGCGCCGCGCCCTCACCGACAGGTTAAGGAATTTCCTTAGGTTGATGCTTGCCGAAACCCTCGACCGAGTCAAGAGACCGGTTCGGCCGTCTCGCCGAACACGCCCCCGCGCACCCCGACGACCCGCCGCGCCGGCACGCCCGCACCCATCGCCCACGCATCGGGCGCGCGGGCACGCACGTCCGCCGCGGCGCGGGCGGGGGGCGCCCGGGGGGCGGGGCGGGGGGGGGGGGTTCTTAAAATTTGGTTGTGGGGGAATTTGGGGGGGGGGGAACGAGGTTGTTCCGGTGGCGCCGGACGGCGTCAACGGCCGAGCTGCGCTGTG
>NZ_JBEXCV010000304.1:0-4149 GCF_040605455.1 Embleya sp. NPDC005575
CAGCCCGGCCGGCGCTTGAGGCCAAACAGCCCGGCCGGCGCTTGAGGCCAAACAGCCCGGCCGGCGCTTGAGGCCAAACAGCCCGGCCGGCGCTTGAGGCCAACCCAGCCCAACCAACGCCCGAGGTCAGCCGAAAACCCCTTCAGCCCGACCCGCACTCGAGGCCAACCCAGCAACCTCCCGAACGTGCCCCCTCGCCCCCTCCGCAAGGAGCGAGTGCAGGGAAAGAAACACCTTCCGAGCCCCCACCGCATTCCAATCCGCCGGCAACAACTCCGCCGGCAACCCCGGATCCAAATACGGCAACCGCCGCCATTGCGTCAACATCGGCACGTAAGTGCGAAACGCATCGACCGTATCCACCACCGGCCGCCGCACGAGTTCGGCGGCGGCCGGCCCATACTCGTCGGTGAACAGCGCGTACTGCTCCTCGATCGCCTCGAAGTCCCACCAGTCCCCGACGGCGGAGCCCAACTGCGCGAACGCCGCATCTCCGGTGAACAGGTGTACGTAGTCCGCGAGTTCGACCCGAATCAGGGTGCGCCGCGCGTCCTCCAACAGCCGGGCCGGCGCGATCCACACCCCGGGCGAGACATTGCCGAAGCCCAACCAGGTCAGGCGCGAACGCAGCTGGTGACGATGCGCGCGCTCGGACTCGGGCACCGAGAAGATCGCCAGCACCCAGCCGTCCTCCAGCCGCGCCGGCTCCAGGTTGCCGAAGATCCGCCGATCGCCCTCGTCGAAGATCGACTCCATCGCCGGACTGAGCCGATACCCGGTGCCGTCCCGCCGCTCCTGGGTGAGCGTGCCGCGCTTCTTCAGCCGCGAGATCGCCGATCGCACCGCCGGCGCGTCCACGCCGAGTTCGCCCATCAACACGATCAGGTCGGCGATCGAGATCCACCCGCCGAGACCACGCACGAACGCGCCGTACACGGTGTTGATCAAAGAGCTGGGCCGGGCCGGGGTCTCCGCCATGGTCGCCTTCCTCGCGGAGTCTGGTTCGCCGGCGATCCTATCCGGGCGCCGGTCACGCCTCGGTTACCGGCGTACCCTCGGCCGCGCGCCGACGCAGTTCACCGCGCCGCAGCTTGCCCGTGTCGGTACGCGGCAACTCGGGCACGAACTCGACCAGCCGCGGGTACTTGTACGGCGCCATGGTCTGCTTCACGAACGTCTGAAGCGCGCGCGCCGTCGCCTCGTCCGCGGTCACCCCCGGGTGCAGCACCACGTATGCCTTGACCACCATGCCGCGCCGTTCGTCGGCCGCGCCGACCACCCCGCACTCGGCCACGTCCGGGTGGGTGCACAGCACCGCCTCGACCTCGGGGCCCGCGATGTTGTAGCCCGACGAGACGATCATGTCGTCGCTGCGGGCCTGGTACCAGAGGTAGCCGTCGGCGTCGCGGATGTAGGTGTCGCCGGTGATGTTCCAGCCGTCGCGCACGTAGTCGAACTGTCGCGAGTCGTCGAGGTAGCGGCACCCGGTCGGGCCCTTGACCGCGAGTTGCCCGGGCGTACCGTCCGCGACCGGTTTGCCGTCCGGCCCGAGCACGACGGCCCGATAGCCGGGCACCGGCAGCCCGGTCGCCCCCGGCCGGATCGCGTCGTCGGCGGCGGAGACGAACACGTGCAGCATTTCGGTCGCGCCGATCCCGTCGATGATCCGCGTCCCGATCGCGTCGCGATACGCCTGCCACACGCCGACCGGCAGCGCCTCGCCGGCGGACACGCAGCGCCGTACGCCCGCGAGCAGGTCGGCGAGTCCGGCGCCGAGGATGGCCCGGTAGGCGGTCGGCGCGGTGAACAGTACGGTGACCTGCCGCTCGGCGACGACGGCGGCGAGTTCCTCGGGGGTGGCGCGCTCCAGGAGCAGCGTGGCCGCGCCCGCGCGCAGCGGGAACACCACCAGCCCGCCGAGGCCGAAGGTGAAGCCCAGCGGTGGGGTGCCGGTGAACAGGTCGGTGGGCTCGGGGCGGACGACGTGCGCGGAGAAGGTGTCTGCGATGGCGAGCACGTCCCGGTGGAAGTGCATCGTGGCCTTGGGCCGACCGGTGGTCCCGGAGGTGAACGCGATCAGTGCGACGTCGTCGCACGCGGTGTCCACCGCCTCGAACACGGTGCTCTTCGCGGCGCAGCGGGCGGGCAGCGTGTCCTCGCCTGGGCCGCCGTAGGTCAGTACGCGCAGGCCGGGCGTTTCGGCCGCGTCGAGTTCGGCGGTGAAGCGGTGGTCGCACAGTGCGGCGGTGGGTCGGCCGATCTCGTGAATGGCGTCGAGTTCGTGGGCGCGCAGCAGCGGCATGGTGGTCACCACGACCGCGCCGGCCTTCAGTGCGCCGAACCAACTCGCGACCAGCCAGGGGTTGTTGGGGCCGCGCAACAGGACCCGGTTGCCGGCCACCACGCCGAGGTCCTCGGTCAGGACGTGCGCGACCTGGTTGGCGCGGGTGAGCAGGTCGCCGTAGGTCCAGGACTCGTCGGCGGTGAGCAGGCACCGCCGGTCCGCCCCGTACCGCAGGATGGTGTCGTCGAGCAGCGCCACCGCACAGTTGAGCCGGTCCGGATAGCGCACTTCCGACAGCTCGAAGATCAACTCGGGCCACAGCTCGACCGGCGGCAGCTGATCCCGGGAGAACGTGTCGACGTGCGCGGAGGGACGGAGCTGCATGGCCGACACCTCATCATCCTGTTGCCAGCGTGACGACAGTCAACGGTACGCGACATCGACCCGCGAGGACATCCCCTTGATGCGGCGACCGAGAGGACGGCGGATCGACCCGGGAAAGGGGCTTGATACCGGTGTGATCGCCTGATCAACTGTCGCCGGTTCCCCGAGGAGCCCAGCCGGCTGGTGAGAGACTGTGGTCGCCGGCGGCGTATCGGCTCCAGGTCCCACCGATCTCGCTGCGGTGCAGGATGGTGGTCTTGTCGTGGTAGCCGAGAGCGTCCGCGACGACGGGCACGGGAATCGGCACGGGGTGGGAAAACAGCTGCGAACGGCGGGTGTTGGCTTCGTTCCCGTGGTGGGGCACCAGGATGAGACCAGGGCGGCCTACGACGGGGTCGTCGAGCTGTATGCGTCGATGTTCGCTGATCGGCTGGAGACGCAGCCGCTCGCGCGGGCCATGGTCGGCACCTTCGCCGCGACCGACCGGCCCGAGCGCTCGCCCGGAAGATCTTCCACGGCAGGGCCGGGCAGCTCCACCAGAATTTGCCGGGACGGCATGGAGGACCGGCTCGGGGCGCTCGGCCTGGTCCTGAACGCCCTGGTCCTCTTCAACACCCGCTGCATGGACGCCGCCGTCACTTCGCACACTCGCCCCACATGTGACCGCCGCCACAATCGATCCGGCGGATCGCACGTCACACGACCGCTCGCTCGACCCGTCTAGTCACCAGGGGGGTCGCACGGCTCCCGGGACACGAACGAGGGAGCGGGCGTTGGGCGGGCGAGACGGCTTCACCGAATACGCCCAGGCGGCTGCCCCCAGGCTGCGCCGCACCGCGTTCCTGATCTGCGGCGACTGGCATCTGGCCGAGGACCTCACCCAGACCGCGCTGGAGAAGCTGTACGTGGCCTGGCGCCGGGTCGAGCGCACCGGAAACCCGGACGCGTACGCCAAGCGCGTGGTCCTGAACGCCTACCTGGATCGCCGCCGGCTGCGCAGCTCCGGCGAGGTCCCCGGCGTGGACGCGGAGGCGTTGGCGCGCGTGCCCGCCATGGGCGACGAGAGCGCGGAACTGCGGGTGACCCTGATGGCGGCGCTGCTGCACCTCGTGCCGCGCGACCGGGCCGTGCTGGTCCTGCGCTACTGGGAGGACCAAAGCGTGGACACGGTCGCCGACTTACTCGGCATGTCGCCGGTGGCGGTGCGTACCTGCAGCGTCCGGGCGTTGAAGCGGCTGCGTGCCCGGCTGCCCGAGGGCGAACGGTGCCTGACGTGGTGAGCGGGGGCCGGGGCGCGGACGCCGAGTCCGGCCGGGTCGAGTGCCGGCACGCGTGGGCGAGCGGCGGGGAGGAGAGCACGATGGATCCGTACGAGGAGTTCCGGCCGCGCCTGCGCGAGGAGTTGGCGTTGCTCGACGAGCCGCCGATCGGCGCCCTCGCCGCCCGCGCGGCGGCCGGCGGCCGGCGCCGGGTGCGGCGTG
>NZ_JBEXCV010000305.1:0-4106 GCF_040605455.1 Embleya sp. NPDC005575
CACCGCATCCGGGCAGACCTCGGTCCGCTCCTCGATCAACCGATGAATCGTCGCGGTGTCCGGGTAACCACCGGCAGTCTCGTTCCAGTCGACCACGACCTGGCGCCGCTCCTCCGGCGTGAGCATCTCCAGTTCGCACAACCGGGCCGCCGGACGGGTGACCACTTCGGTCAGCAGGGTCCGGAAGTGCCCGACCAGGCGTGCCATCGTTTCGTCGTCGTAGATGCTCAGGTCGTAGACGAACCGGAACTCAAGGGTGGACCCGGCCGACGCGACCAGGGTCAGCGGATACCCGGTCCGTTCCACACAGTTCAGCAGTCGACGGCTCATTCCCTCGGGGAAGTCCGAGGCTTCCTGAACCACCGGATAGTTCTCGAAGACCAGGATGGACCGGAACAGCGGCTCGCCCCTTGGAATTCGGCTGTACTCGCGGACGTCGACCAGGTGGCAGTACTCCCATTGGCGCATGTCGAGCTGCTCGTCCTGAAGTGCACGCAGCCAACTAGCGACCGGAGCCTCGCCGTCGATGCGCCCCCGCACCGGAAGGGTGTTGATGAACAGCCCCATCATCGATTCGACATCCGGCATGGCGATCGACCGTCCCGAGATGGTCGAGCCGAACAGTACGTCGTCGTTGCCGCTGTACCGGGACAGCAGGATCGCCCAGAGACCCTGCACCAGGGTGTTCATCGTGATCCGTTGGGCGCGGGCGTACGCCCTGGCCGAGTCGAAGAGTTCCGCGTCGGCGTGGATCTCGATCTCACCCACGCCCGTATCGCCCGTGTCGCGATCGACGCGCAGATCCGTCGGCTCGGTGATGCCGTCGAGGCACGCCGTCCAAAAGGCCTTCGAATCGGCCGGGTTGCGGGTACTCAACCACTCGATGTAGCGGCGGTACGGGGTGGCCGGGGGCATCGGTACCCGATCCACCGGCACACCGTCCAGCAGGCCGCGGTAGATCGCGAACAGCTCCTTCTGGAGTAGCTGCACGCTCCATCCGTCGAGCAGGATGTGGTGGAACGACCAGACCACGACCCGGCGTTCCTCGGCCATCCGGATCACGGTGACGCGTACCAGCGGCGCCGTGGCGAGGTCGAAGCCGAGTTCCCAGTCCCGGGCGAGGAACTCCTGCAGCCGGGTCTCCTGGGCGTACTCGGTGTAGCCGCACCAGTTGCGGAGTGAGAACGGGAGTTCGGCGGTACGCTGCACGACCTGGACCGGCTCGGACACGCCCTCCCACACGAACGCGCTGCGCAGGATGGTGTGCCGGTCGACGAGCCGCTGCCACGCGAGCCGGAAGCAGTCGTCGTCGAAGTTCCCGTGCACCTCCTCCGTCATCTGCACCATGTACGGGCGGGTGTCGGAGGAGTCCTGGAGCGAGTGGAACAGCATGCCGAACTGGAGCGGTGAGAGTCCGTAGACGTCTTCCACGTTGTGAGTACTCACTTTGAGAACCTCTTCAGGATCGCCGCCATGTCGGAGTCGCCGACATCGGTGCGGGGTGCGGTGGCCCGGCCGGTGCCGACGGCCTGCTTGGCACTCGCCGAGATCAGACTGCGCAGGCACTCGATCAACTCGTCGGTCAGTCGTTCGACGGTCCGACGGTCGTGCAGTGCCGTGGAGTAGTTCACGTACACGCTGAACGTGTCGCCCTCGACGGCCGCCGTGACGTCCAGGACGTTCCAGCGCATGCCTTCGGGGCTGATCGACGGGCCCTTGGGCTCGGTCGGGTCCGCATAGCGTCCGATCCCCGGCAACTGCCGGGTGAATTGCCCGAGGTAGTTGAAATTGACCTCGGGGTCCGGCTGTTCGCGCAGTACCGACGCCTGCTCAGGGCTGCCGAGGTAGCGCAGGATCCCGTATCCGACGCCCTTGTTCGGGATCCGCGCCAACTGCTCCTTGACCGCCGCCAACGACGTCACCGCGTCCGCGTCGGGGTCGGTGTGCAGCACGACCGGGAAGACGCCGGTGAACCAGCCGACCGTGCGGGACAGATCCACGTCCGCGAACAGATCCTCCCGACCGTGTCCCTCCAGGCCGATCAGCGTGTCGCCGGAGCCGGTCCACCTGCCCACGGTACGCGCCAGCGCGGTCAACAGCGCGTCGTTGATCCGGGTGTTGAAGGCCCGCGGCACGTCGCGCAGCAGGGCATTCGTCTCCCGGGCGTCGAGCGACGCGCACACCGTCGCAGCCGAGCGTGCCTCGTTGCGGCCGTCCCGGTCACGCGGGAGCCTGCCGGTGGGCTTGGGCTCCGCCCAGTAGGCGAACTCCGCGCGAGCCTCCGGCGATACCGCGAATCGGGTGAGCTTCTCCGACCAGGCCTTGACCGACGTGGTCTTGTCCGGAAGCCGTACCGCAGTGCCGGCGGCGCGCTGCTCGTAGGCGCTGCCCAGGTCCTCCAGGAGGATGCGCCAGGACACGCCGTCGACGGCGAGGTGATGCACGGTCAGAAGCAGCCGCTGGCCGCGCCCGGGGCCCAGTTCGAGCAGCGCGCAGCGCAGGAGCGGCCCCTTGAGCAGATCCAGGCTCTCCTGGACCTCGGTGCCGATGCCGCGCATCACCGACGACAACGCGTCGTCCGACACCTCGGAGAGGTCGTGTACGTCCAGCAGGAGTGCGCCCGCGGTGTCGTCGAGGTATTGCACCCAGCCGTCGTTCTCCCGGCTGAACCGCAGGCGGAGCGCGTCGTGATGCTCGGTCAGGTCGATCAACGCCAGGCCCAGCAGGTCCGCGTCGAGGTCGTCGGTGGCGAGCAGTTCGGCCTGATTGAAGTGGTGGTCCGCCGGCAGTTCCTTTTCGAAGAACCAGTGCTGGATCGGCGTCAGCGGCAGTTCGCCCTCGACTGCTCCCTGTTCCGCGTCCACCGCGGTGCCGGTGTCCGCATGCGCGGCGATCTCCGCAACGGTCTGGTGCTTGAAGATCATCCGCGGGGTCAGGTGGACACCGAACTTCTTCGCCCGGGCGATCATCTGGATGCTGATGATCGAGTCGCCCCCGAGTTCGAAGAAGTTGTCGTGGATGCCGACGGTCTCGACCCGCAGGATGTCGGCCCAGACGGCGGCGAGGGTCGCCTCGACGGGGGTGCGGGGAGAGGTGTACGCGGCCTCCAGGTCCGGGCGCTGTCCGTCCGGTGTCGGCAGCGCCTTGTGATCGACCTTGCCGTTCGGGGTGAGCGGCAGCTCGTCGAGGACGACGAACGCGGCCGGGACCATGTAGTCGGGCAGGTTCCGCTGGAGATGGGCCCGCAACTCCCCGGTCGCGGGGGGCCGGCTGCCGGAACCGACCAGGTAGGCGGTGAGGCGCTTGTCGCCGGGGTTGTCCTCGCGGACGATCACGGCCGTCGCCGCGACGGCGGGATGGGTCAGGAGGTTGTTCTCGATCTCGCCGAGTTCGATGCGGTAGCCGCGGAGTTTGACCTGGTTGTCGATGCGGCCGATGAACTCCAGTCGGCCATCCGGGCGCCACTTGACCAGGTCGCCGGTGCGGTAGACGCGGGCGTCCGGGTCGGCGGAGAAGGGATCCCGGGTGAAGCGGGCCTCGGTCAGCTCCGGGCGGTTCAGGTAGCCGCGGGCGACGCAGATCCCGCCCAGCAGGCACTCGCCAGGAACACCGACCGGCACCGGACGATCGTAGCGATCCACCACATAAGCCCTGGTGTTGGTGATCGGCACACCCACCGGAGTGCTCTCCCAGGCCGGATCCACCTCCCTGGTCAGGCTCATCACATTGGCGACCGAACCCTCCGTCGCCCCGTACTCGTTCGAGATCGTCGTGACGCAGCTGCCGGCCGCAAGGACGCGCCGGACCAGTGTCGGCGAGAGGTCTTCGCCGCCGGCCACGATGGTGGCGATGGCATGCCGCTTGCCGGTGTGCTCCAGGTGTGCGACCAGGACTTCGAGGTGGGAGGGGGTGGCCTTGAGGAAGCTGATCGGGACCCCGGTGAGTACCGTTTCGATGGCCGCGTCGAACGCGGTGCCGTCGACGCCGAGTTGGGGTACGTCCAGCCGCATTCCCTGGATGAGTGGGAGGAAGAGTGCGGTGATGGTGAGGTCGAAGGTGACGGAGGAGTAGAGCAGGCTGCCGATACCGTCGCCGGCAGCGGCGGG
>NZ_JBEXCV010000306.1:0-4043 GCF_040605455.1 Embleya sp. NPDC005575
AGCAGCCTCGGCTACCGCACGCCCGTCGAATACGAAGCCGCACTCGCAGCCTGACCACCACAACGAAGGTGTCCGTCAAAGCGGAGCAAGCTCACAGGCGCAACTGCAGACCTGACACGTGGGCGATGGTCACAGCCACTCGTTGATGGCAGCAACGAGGCCGGTCGCCTCGTAGCGGACCGCTGGTTTGTCGTATCGCGTGGCGACGGCGCGGTGCCTCTTGAGACGCTTGATCCCGCACTCGACCGCGTGACGCTCACGGTAATCGACCGGGTCGAAATGTGGCGGCCTGCCACCGCGAGAGCCGAGCTTCTGGCGGTTACGCGCCTGGTCGACCTTGTCCGAGATGGTGCAGCGGATCCCCCGGCGACGCAGGTAAGCGCGGTTCTTGCGGGAGGCGTACGCGTTGTCAGCACGCACCCGATCGGGACGGACGCGCGGCCGACCCGCCCCGATGCGAGGCACGCGGACCTTCCTCAGTACGGGTTCGAACTGCGGCGAGTTGCCGCGCTGCCCGGCCGTCACCACGATTGACATAGGCTTCTGGCCCTGTTCGACGGCCAGGTGCAGCTTGATGGTGAACCCGCCGCGCGCGCGTCCCGGTCCATGATCAAGGGGCTCGATGAAGACACCGCCCGGCGGTTCCTTCTGCAGGTCACCCTGCTTCCGGGCCCCAGCCGCATGCTGATGGGCGCGGCACACCGTGGAATCGACGCTCAGATCCCACGTGATCGCACCCTTCGCATCGGCCAGGGACTGGAGCGTGCCGGGGTCTCGTCCTTGATTCCCCGTGCTGCTATCAGGTGGTAGCTTGCGGAGTATGGCGAAGACTCAGGTGAATCTCCGGTTGGAGGAGGCCGCGGCGGAGATGGCGCGCCAAGCGGCGGAGACGCGGCACATACCGGTGAACGAGTACGTGGAACAGTTGATCCGCACGGACAACGAGCGTCTGCGCGAGGTGTTCCTCGCGGGCGCGCAGGAGGTCCTGGACGGCTACGGCGACCTCCTGGACGAGATCGAGGCGCGCGGGTGAGTGTGGGTGTGGATCTGGCGTGGATCCTCGAGGTGGCGCGTCGCGCGGGGCGTGACGATCCGGCTCCGGACGACTACGGGGTGCCGGTCGCGGCGGTGGAGCGGCATCGGGCGGTGATCGCCGGGCAGGACGTCTACCACGGCACCTACGCCAAGGCCGCGGCGCTCGCGCACAGCCTGGGCCGCATGCGCTGGCTCGAGCACTCGAACCTGCGGGTGGCCGTCGCGGTGGCCCACGGCTACCTCTCGGCGTGCGGCGTGTCGGTCAAGCTCACCCAGGCCGGTGTCACCGCCCTCGCCGACGAGTTGACCCGCGCGTCGTCCACCGCGGCGAGCGTCGCGGCGGTCCTCAAGTCCTGGGACACCACCGACTGAGTCCTTGGGCGGACGTGTCTTCGTTGCCTGGGCCGACCACTTCGCCGCTCGGTCCGCCGCCACCCACGACGATGCGCTGCGCGCGGACCGTGGCGGTCGAACCGAGCGTGACCGCGCGGGGAGGCATCGCCAGGAACCGACAGGCCACGCACGGGTGTTCGAGCCCATCAGGGCGTGATATGCACCCTTGCCGGTGCGCAGCCCGTATGAGAGGGGGTGTCGGCCCATTCGTGGTCGACACGCCCTCGCGTGTCCTTCCGCCCCGAGCCGCCGAGCGGCGCCGAGTCACCGACACCACGGGGTTCGGCGGTGCGCTGTGGGTGCCGGGGTACGGTCCCGGTCGTGGTCTCGTTCCGGGACTGCGGCGTGCGCGGCCGCGCTGGCGTGTCCATCGACTACGACTACACCGGAGAGGTGACCTCCCTGCCGGATCGGGGAACCGCGATCTCTCAGCCCACCAGGGACGATCTCGAAGGTCAAAGGTTCGCCCCAGCCGAGCCGCCGCGGCCGACGACACGTGGCACCGGCGGGCTCGTCGCGCCGTCGACGACCGCGAAAGAGGACGCGGGCTGCCAGCTGCCCCCGGCCGTTGTCTCGCCCGCTCACTGCGCCTCGGTGATGGTCCCGGGTGGGCTCAGGCCCAACTCGACCAGTGCCGCGTGTTGTTGCTCGCCGCTTTCGCTCGGGATGTGTCTTCGGATCCGGCGCGGTACGAACACGACGCCGACCCGGCGGGCGCCGCGCCTGCCGACCCCGAGCGAGCCACCGGGCCCGCTCGGGAACTCCCTGCTTGCCTCGCGACTTTGTTGCCTCCTGTCTGACAGCCAAGTGCTGCCAGGCGGTCGGTTGTGCGATCTGCCCGCTCCGGACCCGAGCCGGTGAATGTATCGCGCCAGCGCCGGGAAGCGGTGTTGACGCGACGAGCGTGAGGCGTCTGGCGTTGCGAGTTTCGCTGAAGTGATCGACCGGCCGGGTGGCCCTCGCCTACGCTGCGTGGCGGGGAGAGGGGGCCGGGGGATACATGGCTGATCCGATCGAAACCGTTGCACCGGATGATTCGGGCTCGGTCACGCTTCGGCGGTACGAGTACCAGGTTCATGTGGCTGCGCAGGCCGTCCTGGAGATACTCGCTGACGAGCCGGTACGCCACGTGACCTGCGAACACATCGAGGACGTCATCGTCGCCCGCGGCAGCAAGGGGCAGGCGAATGGTCTCTTCTGGGATTTCCAGCAGATCAAGACGCGTGACACGACCACGCCCTGGACGCTCACGGACGTTATCGCCAAGGGCCCGTTGAAGAGCCTGTGGCGTACGTACGGGACGTGCCGGAGGACCTCGTGGCCGGCGCCAGGCCCGCGTAGGAGGCCAGGTGGGCGGCGGTGGGGAACGACGATCCGTCGCCGATGGTCACGAGGAGGGTGGCGGCGGTCCTGACGCCGACCCCCGGCATCGACGTCAGGACCTGCGAAAGAGGGTGGGCCTCCAGGAGTTCGGCGATCTGTGCCTCGACAGCGCGCCGTTGTTCGTGGACGGCGGCGAGCGAGCGGGCCAGGGAGGGCACGACGGTGTCGAGAGTGGTGGTGCCGGGGACGACGACGGTCTGTTCGTCGAGGGCGTCGAAGATGGCGTCGACCAGGCGTTCGGCCATGCGCGGGGCCTTGGGTCGTATGAGGGTGACGAGCCTGCGGCGGCCTGCCCTGCGCAGGGCGGCCGGCGAGCCGTGGCGCTCCAGGAGATGGGTGACGGCGGGGTGGTCCAGGCGGGGTCCGAGGACGCGTTCCAGGGACGGGTGGAACTGGGTGAGCAGGCCGCGCAGGCGGTTGCTCGTGCGCGTGGCCTCGCCGGCGAGGTCCTGGTCGAAGCCGGTCAACATGGTGAGTGTTGCGATGGTCTCGTCGGTGGGTTCGAGGGCGCGCAGGGTGTGGGGCATGGTGCGGGCGGCGTCGGCGATGACGTGTGCGTCGCGGGCGTTGGTTTTGGCTTCGCCCGGGTAGAGGTCGGCGATCCGCCGCATGGCCAGGCCGGGCAGGTAGGCGACCTCGCAGCCGGCGTCCCGGGCCACGGCCAGGGGCAGGGCGCCGATCGAGGCGGGCTGGTCGACGATCACGAGCACGGTGCCGAACTTCGCGGTGAGCTTGTCGAACACGGCCCGCAGCTTCGGTTCGCTGTTGGGCAGTCGCTTGTCGAACACGGTCTTGCCGGCGGCCGTGAGGCCGTGGCCGTGGTGGTCGGTCTTGCCCACGTCCAGGCCGAGGAAGACCTTGATGTCGCCGGTGTCGAGCACCGCACCCTCCGGGGGTGGTCGTTCCCGTCCCGGCCTCACGCCTTGGCACCGTGCGCGCGCATCCACGTTACGCAGACCAACCACCCGTCGATGGCCGGGCGTTGCGCTCGGCCGGGTGGCGGTCAGGCCTCTCATCAGCGGTCAAACGGTGCTCCGGACCCGGTGACACCACCCCCCAGGTCATGCGTTCGACAGGGGGTAAAAGCCATGCCGGGCCCGGAGGCCAGGAGCCCCGTTTCAGGGCCACGAAGAAGGTAACTGTGATTGTTGGACTGCGGCCCGGGTCGGGTTGCTGCCAGGCTCGTCGTCGGCGTCCGGCATGACTCGCAAGGTAACTGACGACTCCTCGGG
>NZ_JBEXCV010000307.1:0-3880 GCF_040605455.1 Embleya sp. NPDC005575
AACCAATACTTCCTGCACGCGAAGATGCAGGAGCACCGCGGCTACATCAAGCTCGCGGCCTGGACCCGCCACGAGTCCATCGACGAGATGAAGCATAGCACCATCGCAACGCCCGTTCCCAACAACCGACGTCGGGTCGAACCACCCGCCGTGAATCCGCCCCATTCCCACCGAGACACGCGAAACCCCCGTTGCGACGCCCGACCTCCGTGATCAATGGCGAGCGAAAGCTAGCAAATATTCTCCCGGACGAATAGAGCCCGGCTGCGCCCGTCGAACGACTTTGCCGGAGAATGTGACAACGGAATCCATTGCACGGTTTTACCACCGTCGAAAACGATCGCCATGCGACCTCATCGGGGTAATACCGCTTAACTCGCCCGACCTCTCCCGCCGGCCGAAAGTCGTCGCTACGCTGCGGCGGTCGCGCGGGCCTCCCGGGCTTGCGGACGGTACGAGGGAGAAAGTCGTGCGAACTCAACACCGACGCGGGCGGGCCCTGCGACGGGGCTCGGTCGCGGTCGTCGTGGCGGCGCTGTGGGCGGGCTGCGGGAGCTGGCCAACCCATGCGGCCGAGCCCGTGCCCGCCGCCGACACGCCTGCCGCCGGCGCCGGGCAGTCGACGCCGGACGTATATGCGCAGGCCAAGGCCGCAGGCCGGCCAATCGAGATCGAGGCGGATCGCACGCCGAACACCGAGAGGTGGGCCAACCCGGACGGTACGGTGACCAGCCGGTCCTACCTGCGACCGGTGCGCACCAACGTCGACGGCACTTGGCGCCCGGTCGATGCGACCCTGCGGGTGGGCCCGGACGGCCGAATTTCGCCGACCGCGTCGGTATTCCCGATCTCGTTTTCGCCGGGCGGCACGGCAGTCATGGCCAGCATGACAAAAAATGACAAAAGCCTTTCCCTGTCCTGGCCGCAGCCGCTACCCCGACCGATCCTCGAAGGCGCCACCGCGCGCTATCCGGAGGTCCTTCCCGGAGTGGATCTTGAATTGATCGCGGACATCGACGGGATCAGTCAGCACCTGATCGTCAAGAATCGTTCGGCCGCGGAAAATCCCGCACTCAAGGAAATCCGATACGGCCTGACCGGGGCCGGCTTGAAAGTGACCGACGGGCCGGACGGCGGCCTCGCGGCCACCGACGCGGCGGGCACGGTCGTCTTCAAGGCGCCCGCCCCCGCGATGTGGGACAGCGGCACCCGAACCGACGCCGGCGTGGTCGGCGCCCGTACGGCCGCCTCGACCGCGCAGGGACCGGTCGCGGGCGGCACGGAGGTGCCCGTCGACGCGGTGCCCGTCGCCGTCGCGGTGGACGGCGACGCGCTGCGCCTCACTCCGAACGCACACCTGCTCACCGCCCCGGACACCGTCTTCCCCGTGGTGATCGACCCGGTGTTCTCGGACGGTTGGCGGGAGGACTGGACCATCGCCTACAAGCGCGACAACGACTCGGGCGTGGCCGGCACCTCGTTCTTCAACGGCCAGCACTTCGACGACAAGCTCGCCCGGGTCGGCTACGAGGACGACCCCGACGCACGCAGCTACGGCACGGCCGAGTCCTACTTCGAGCTCAACACCGACGGCCTGGGCAAATCCACGATCATCTCGGCCAACGTCAACTTCTTCAACCAGAAGTCGTGGAGCTGCACCAAGAGTTCCGTCGAACTGGGCCTGACCGGCACCATCTCGGCCGCCACCACCTGGAACAACCGACCGACCTGGATCCGCACCTTGCAGAGCAAGTCCTTCGCCCACGGCTGGAGCAGTTCCTGCACACCCGCCGGCGAGGACTTCAACGCCGCCGCGGTCAAGGCCGCCGTCCAGGAGGCCGCCAACGGGAATTGGCCGAATATCACCCTCGGGCTGCGCGCCCCCGGAGCGGCCGGCAAGGACCACAACAGCTGGAAGAAGTTCGCCAACAACCCGGCCCTGGAGGTCACCTACAACCACGCACCGGTAATGCAGGAGCACGCCGCGTGGGCGAGCCCATGGGCTCCCGGCGGGTCGGGCAACGTCGGGATCCGCTGCGACGCCGACCCCGCCACGTGGCCCACCGTCGGCAACAACGACATCGTGCTGACCGCCCGGGTGTCCGACGCCGACGGCGGCAACGTCACCGACGCGTTCACGGTCTGGGAGTACGGCGGCGACACGGTCACCGCACCCACCACCACGGTCGGCCAGAACGCGACCGGGCATGTGACCATCCCGATCGGGCGACTCCAGGACGGCCACCGCTACAAGTGGATGGCCCTCGGCCGGGACGGCAACACCGACACCGGGTGGACCGCGCACTGCGGTTTCAACGTGGACAAGATCGCACCGGGCAAACCCACCGTGACCCCCATCGACGGCAAGCGCATCGACATCGCGCAAAGCCCCGCCCGGACCCCGCGCACACTGCGCCTGCGCGCCACCGACAACGTCGGCATCGCGTCCTTCTGCTACTTCCTCGACCGCTACCTTTCCACCGGCAACGAGGGGTGCGAGGACGCCGACCGGGTCGCCGCGCAGCCGGACCCGAGCACGCCGGCGACCGACGACTACTACGCCGACATCACCGTCAGCCCGAACCGCTTCCCCGAATCCCGGCTCTACGTCCGCGCGTACGACAAGGCGGGCAACCGGTCCCTGATCGATGTCGGCAGTGACGACACGGCCCATCAACTCGACTGGGCCACCGTGCCCGCCGACGGCGACGCGGTCACCATCAAGACCCAGCCGATCGACTGGGTCACCGGCCTCGACTCGCCCGGCACCGGCGACTGGGA
Source organism: Embleya sp. NPDC005575 (assembly GCF_040605455.1). Classification (NCBI taxonomy): domain Bacteria; kingdom Bacillati; phylum Actinomycetota; class Actinomycetes; order Kitasatosporales; family Streptomycetaceae; genus Embleya; species Embleya sp. NPDC005575. The sequence goes on from NZ_JBEXCV010000307.1 coordinate 2,782, forward strand.
CGACCGCGACGGCGACCTGGACGGCGACGGCCGACCCGACCTGGTCGGTGTCGGCGGCAACGGCAGGCTGTACCTGTACCCGGGGGCCGGCGACGGCACCCTGCGCGATCCCCGGGAGATCGGCGCGGCGGGCTGGACCGGCGCGAAAATCACCCACCGCGGCGACTTCACCGGCCCGTACACCACCCAGGCCGCGCCGCTCGACGGCTACGAGGACTACTTCGTGGGGCTGCCCCAGACGGACGGCAGCTACCGGGTGTTCCTGTATGCCAACGACGGCACCGGCATACCGGACTACTTCACCCGCAAGGAGATCCCGCACCCCGGCGGCGGGAACTGGCCGGCCGGGCTCCAGTTGGTCGCCCCGGGGGACGCCACCGGCGACGGTCGCCCCGATCTGCTGACCACCGAGGGCACCGCACTGGTGCTGTACCCCGGCGACGGCAACGGCGGCTTGGACCTCGGCGCGCGCCGCGTGCTCAATACCTGGGGGTGGGCACCCTTCGACCTGTACGCCGCCGGTGACATGACCGGCGACGGCATCCCGGACCTGATCAGTCGTCAGCACACCGAATCGACCACGGCCAACTACTACGGCAAGCTCAACCTCTACCCCGGCACCCGCGACGCGACGGGCTACACCGCGCAACCGAGCGGCGTCTACGGGCCGGCCGGGTGGAATCCCGCCAACCGACCGAGCATCGCGACCGTGCCCAACGCCCAGGGCACGGTGGAAATTCGCAACGGCACCCGAGTGTGGGTGCCCACGACCGGCAAGGAGACCCCGGACTTCTACGCCACCGCTCCCGGCGGCGACAACGGTCGGGGCGTGCTGTACTTCTACGCAGGCGGACCGCAGACGCACGCCCCCCAGGTCCTGGTCGGCAACTCCGGCTGGACCACCACCATCACCGACATCCACTGACCACGGTGAGCGGGGGCCGGTCCGGCACCGGCCCCCGCTCGACCCGATCCGGCTCCGAGCCCCGCCGTTTCGGCGTCCGGACCGCCGGCCCACAGGCGGTGCACCGGTCCCGTGCCGTCCGGCGCGCCGGCGCGCGGATCGCGTCAAAGTGCCGGTACTGCGGCCGGGTGTGGC
>NZ_JBEXCV010000308.1:0-3827 GCF_040605455.1 Embleya sp. NPDC005575
TCTGGTGTTTGAAATTCCTTGCGGGCCGTGTAGTAAATGGCCCGGGCCCCCGCCCGGGCGGTCGCCGGGACCGAGGCGTGGCTGACCGAGCGTGGCTACGGCTACAAGAACCTCAAGGCCCAGGCCGAGGACCTCTCCCAGGCGGCCCTGTCCAAGCGACAGCGGCGGGCCCGCGCGGCCGGTTAGAGCGTGCCGGCGCCGCCGGTCGTACCGTTCTCGGTGCGCGGCGCGAATGCGAACGAGTCCCGAACGGCCCAGGCGCCGTCGTCGTCGCCGACCACCAGATCGAGTCGATCGACCCGCGTGGTCAGCGGCAGACGGGTCGTCACCTCCTGCACCAGGACCCGCAGTTCGTCGGGGCTCTGGCCCAGCGCGACGGTCAGGTGCGGACCGACGTCGTCGGGGTCGTCCAGATACGCGCCGCCGTAGGGGAGGTAGTCCGGCCAGTGGGTGGTCACCGCCTCGATCAGGCGCACCACCGGCTCGGCCGGATCGGGCGCCAGCCACAGCCCCCGATGAAATTGGCCGATGCGGTCGAAGACCAGGTCCAGCGCGGGTTGCGCGGCGGCGATGTCGGCGAGCGCGGCCAGGTCCGCGGGGCCGATGTCCGAGGGCGGGAGCCACGGGTAGAGCACCGTGACGTGCGCGGGGATCCCGTCGGCGGTGCGCGGGTCGTAGCGTTCACGCCAGGGCTCGACGACCTGTTCGACATCGGGGACCAGTATCACCAGGGCACTCGCCGCGTTCCGTTCGGCCATTCCCGCAGTGTACGGTCCGCGTCCGGGCATTCCGGCGGATCGTCGGATCGCAACCGGGGTGTTTCGCCCGTCGCGGCCGGCGCGGCGTTCGGGTGGGTTCGAGGCGCCCGTTCCGGGGGCACTCGTCCCGGCATGGCTGTGTTGAGAACCTTCGCGCGTCCCATGCTCGCCTCGATCTATGTGTTCCAGGGTTACGACGCTGTGGCGCGTCCGGACCGGGTGGTGCCGGCCGCCGAACCGGTGGTGCGGCGCATCGCCCGGTGGGTGCCGGTGGTGCCGGCCGACATTCGCACCGCGGTACGGCTGAACGGCGGTGTGCAGGTGCTCGCCGGCACGCTGCTCGCCCTCGGCCGGGTGCCGCGTCTGTCCGCGCTCGCGATCGCGGTCACGCTGGTTCCGACCACGCTTGCCGGGCATCGGTTCTGGGCGGCCGAGACCGAGCAGGAACGCGCCGGACAGCGCATTCACTTCCTCAAGAACGTGTCGATGTTCGGTGGCCTGCTGATCGCAGCCGCGGACACCGGCGGCAATCCCTCCCTCGCCTGGCGCACCCGCCGTCGGGCCCATGCACTGCGCCACGACGCGACCCTCGCGCGCCGAACCGCCAAGGCGACCACGACCGGCGCGGCCCATCGGCTCGCCGGCCTGGTGCCCGGCCACTGACCCGGGTCGACCGCGTCCCCGGCGCGTTCGCGGCGCATCGCGCGGACGGGTCCGGGACGTTGCCGGAAACCGATCCTCGTCGGCGACCATCGAAGCGGCGTGACATCGACGGATGACGGGGTCGTCCCCGAAACGTCGCAGAATCCGGGCTCCCCGGCTTGTCGTCCCCTCGCCGAGGTCAGCGCAGGGCGCGGGCGTCGCCGGCGATCAGCCGGGCGCGAGCCTCCGGGATGGTGCGTCCGGCCTGGTTGTCCGCCCACCGGGCGAGCGCGTCGTACTGGTCGTGGGCGAGCATCGTGGTGAGCGTGGCGATCGCGTTGCGGTCCGCGGCGGAGGTCAGGATCAGGTGCGCCAGGCCGGTCCTGGACGCGGTGATCGTGAAGCCGGCCTCGACCGCCGTGCTGCCGCCCGGGCCCTTGGCCTCGGCACGCAGCGTGTGGGCGCCGAGCGGCAGGGTGCCGGAGTCGATCGGCGTGCCGGGCGCCAACTCCCGCCCGTCCAGCGTGAGTCGGACCGCGTCGGCGCCGGTGGTGTCGAGCGCGGGTATCGGGTTGCTCGCCCGCTCCATCCGGGTGCCCGCCGCAGGCGCGAGTACCTTGATCGTCGGTGCGGCGGGCGACACGGAGCACATCCGGCCGCGCCCACCCGGTCGCGGCCGGTCCGCGCCGCAACCGGCCGAGATCCGGAGCCGGAGGCCCGCCCGCCCCACGGCGGCTTTCAGCCAACCCGAAGTAGTGACGGGTGGGTTGACGGGTGTGCGTCGACCGGGTGTTCGGCGAAGGTCGCGGCCTCTGCGATCAGCGCCTCCTCGGCGGGCCGACGCCGGTACGGCGTGGCCGCGTGCGCGGGTTGCGGTGGGGAGTCGGTTGCCTGTGGCAGACCCATCGTCTCCGTGCGTGGGACGGTCGGCGGGAGCGTCCCACGCAGGGGTTCAGGGCCGCGGGCTCGGGCCCACCTCCAGGGTCGTCGTCAGCGGCAGGTCGGCGCTGGAGGCGCCCACGCGCAGGGTGTAGCTGCCGGGCTCGATTTCGCGGCGACCGGTTTCCGCGGACCAGTGCTCGAAGACGCGGGCCGGGATCGCAAGGTCGACGGTGACCTCGGCGCCGGCGGGTGCGGTCGCCGACGTGTAGCCGGCCAGCCACAGCGCGGGCCGCTCCACGGTGCCGTCGGCGCGGCTCAGGTACGCCTGGAGCAGGTGTCGGCCCGGACGCGGCCCGGTGTTGCGTATCCTCACCCGGGCCACGAAGTCGGCGCCGGACGCGACCGTCTCGATTCCGATGTGCTCCCATGTGGTCCACCCCAGACCGTGGCCGAACGGGTAGGCAGGCGTCGCGCCCACCCGGGCCCAGCCGCGATAGCCGATGTGGATGCCCTCGGCGTAGTCGAGCCGGCCCGCGATCGGCGTGGTGGACAACACCGCCGGATCGTCCTCGCGCTCGGGCCAGGTCATCGGCAATCGGCCGGCCGGCTCGCTGCGCCCGAGCAGTACGTCCGCCAGCGCCGCGCCGAACTCCTGGCCGGGAAACCACGAGACCAGGATCGCCGCCACGTCCGCCCGCCACGGCAGCAGCACGGGCGAGCCGCTGTTGACCACCACCACCGTGTTCGGGTTGACCGCCGCGACCCGGCGGATCAACTCGTCCTGCCGGCCCGGCAGGGACAGGTGCGCCCGGTCGCGGCCCTCGCTGTCGCTCTCCTCGGTGCTGCCCACCACGACCACGGCGACCTCGGCGTCCGCCGCGACCGCGACGGCGTGCGCGAGTTCCGCGTCCTCGTGCACCGGCGGCGGATCGACGCCCAGTACGAACCCGGTCCCGGGACGCTCGGCCGCGAACTCGTGGCGCAGGTGCAGCTCGACCTCGCGGCCGGCCGTCAGGTCCGCCACGGCCCACCGCTCGGGCGGGGTGAGGATGCCGCCGAGCGGGTCCTGGGTCACCAGGTCGTCGTCCACGAGCGGGACACCGTCCGCAAGCAGCCGGAAGCGACCCACGCCGGCCACCCCGATCCGGTGCGGCCCGTCCGCGCGGACCCGGAGCACGCCGACCGCCTCGATCGCGACGGCCCGTGCCACGATCGGATCATCGAGCCACAACAGCCGCCCGCCGCCCCGCAGTTCCTCGTGCAGCACCTCCTCTCCCGGGCCGATGAAGCGCACCCACAGGCCGGGCTCGCCGGTCTTGGGGTCGCGCACGTCGGCGCCGGTGACCGCGGGCAGCCGGTGTCGGATGCGCGCGCCGACGGCATGGGTGACCTCCACATCGGGCCCCAGCGCCGCGCGCAGCCCGGCGAGCGGGCTGATCGTGTACGGCGGGACGACCGTCGCGCTGCCCCCGCCCTGGATGCGCGGGGCGTCGGCGTTGGGGCCGAGCACCGCGACCCGGCGCAGCGTGTCGGGCGCCAGCGGCA
>NZ_JBEXCV010000309.1:0-3818 GCF_040605455.1 Embleya sp. NPDC005575
GGATCGGTCGCCGCCTGTTCCGCTCGACGCTGCTGGGTTGCGTCGCGGGCCTGCTGATGGCGCTCGACGGGCTGCACTTCGTGATGAGCCGCACCTCGCTGCTCGACCTGGTGCTGATGTTCTGGATCCTGGCCGCGTTCGGGTGCCTGTTGATCGACCGCGACGACAGCAGAGGCATCGCGGCCCAGTTGTTCAAGTCCGGCCCGGACGCGGCGCGGGCGGCCTCGATGAAGTTCGGGCTGCGACCGTGGCGAATCCTGGCCGGTATCTGCCTGGGCATGGCTTGCGGCACCAAGTGGAGCGGCATCTACGTGCTCGCCGCGTTCGGCGTGATGACCGTGCTGTGGGACGCCGGCACCCGGCGCGCGTGCGGCGCGCGCCGGCCGTACCGCGCGACGCTGCGACACGACGTGCTGTTCGCCTTCCTGTCCACGGTGGTCATCGCGGTGGCGATCTACATCTGGTCCTGGACCGGCTGGTTCATGACCGACGGCGGCTACTTCCGGCACTGGGCCGACGACCGGGCCGGGTTGTCCCCGGACGAGGTGTTCGGCATCCCGCTGCCCCAATTCGGCATGTCGTGGGTGCCGGCGCCGCTGCGCAGCCTGTGGCACTACCACGCGGAAATGTGGTCGTTCCATACCGGCCTGGACAGCCCACACCCGTATCAATCGAACCCGTGGAGCTGGCTGGTCCTGGGTCGACCGGTGGCCTACTACTTCGAGACCGTGCACCAGGGCACGGCCGGTTGCACCGAGCAGGACTGCTACCAAACCGTCCTCGGCATCGGCACCCCACTCCTGTGGTGGACCGGCGTGATCGCGGTCGGCTACCTGCTGTTCCGCTGGGCGGGCCGCCGGGACTGGCGCGCGGGGGCGATCCTGTGCGGGTTGGCCGCCGCCTACCTGCCGTGGATGGTCTACCAGGAACGGACCATCTTCCTGTTCTACGCGGTCGCCTTCGTACCGTTCCTGTGCCTGGCGGTGACCATGATGCTCGGCGCGCTGCTGGGCCCGCCGGGGGCATCCGAGCGGCGGCGGGCGTGGGGTACGGCCGGGGTGGTCGCGATCATCGCGCTGATCGCCTGGAACTTCCTGTACTTCTATCCGATCTTCACGGGTGAGACGATCTCCCGCAGCGGGTGGCTGGATCGTATGTGGTTCAGCACCTGGATCTAGCGTGTCGAAGCCGTTGTCGACCCCGAGAGAGGCTGCGCCGGTGTCCGTCGCGCGGGAGCAGGACATACGCAGGCGAGCCATCGACGCGACCCGCGACCTGGCCGCGGCGGGCGGCTACGACAGCGTGCAGATGCGCGACGTGGTTCGGCTGTCCCGGCTCTCCTCGGCGACCATCTACCGGCACTTCTCCTCGAAGGACCACCTGCTCGCGGCCACTCATCTGGAGTGGATCGCGGCGCTGGAACGCAGCGGCGCGGCCCGCCCGAGCGGCGCCGACGCCGCGGAGCGGGTCTGCGCGATCCTGCGCACCACCTGCCGCACAATGGCCCGCCACCCACAGCTGACCGCCGCGCTGATCCACGCCCTCGGCTCGTCCGACCCGGGCGTGGGCGACTGTCACCGCGAGATCAACCGCATCATGAACGACATGTTCCGCACCGCGATGGCCGACGAGATCGCAAACGCCGACGAGTTCGTCCACCTGCTCGGAATAGCCTGGGAAGGCGCCCTCTTCAGCTGGGCCTTCGGCCGTATGACCATGGACGACGTCGAACGCACGGTAACCCGCTCAGCCCGCCTCCTCATCCTGGGCGCCACCGCAGAACCGAACTCCCCCACCCCGCCCGCCCCTTGAGGCCACCCATCACAGCCCCACCAACCCACTCAGCCCGTCCGGCGCTTGAGGACAACCGGCCCAGGCCAACCAATCCAGCCCGTCCGGCGCTTGAGGACCCGCCGGACGGACGGCCCGCCCGACCTACGAGGCCTGACGACTCACGATCGCACCCGCGGCAACATCATCCAGCGGCGCCAACTCCGGCCGCTTCGCCGTCACGTGGTCCCCCGACGACTGCCCCCGAAGCCGCCGCCCGATCCACGGCACCAGGTGCTCCCGCGCCCAATGCACGTTCTCCAGCCGAGCCGCACCGGCGGTGACCTCGACCGCCTCCGCCGGCCAAGGCGCGTCCGGGTCGCCCTCGGCGGCCAGCCCGAGCGCCCGCCCGACCTTGAGCGCCACCCGGTCGTGACCCTCCGGCGACAGGTGCAGCCGGTCCTCGCTCCACGCCCGCCGATCGTGCAGCGAGGTGAGCCCCCACATGTCCGCGACGAGGCAGTCGTAGCGATCCGAGACCGCCCGCAACAGCTCGTTGTACGTGGCCACCTTGCCCCGGATCAGCTTGAGCACCGGCACCCAGCGCGTGTCGAACCCGGTGAACACCACGACCCGCGCGCCCGCCGCCGTCAACGCGGCGACCGCTTCCTCGTACTCGGCGGCCAGCTTGTCCGGATCACTCCCGGGCCGCAGCACATCGTTGCCGCCCGCGCACAACGTCACCAGATCGGGCCGCGCCGCGATGGCCAACGGCACCTGCTCCTCGACGATCTGATGCAACAACTTCCCGCGCACCGCGAGATTCGCGTACCGCAACCCCGGCCGCTCCACCGCCAGCCGAGCCGCGAACCGGTCCGCCCACCCGAGAAAGTTACCGTCGGGCCCGGGATCGCCGACCCCTTCGGTGAAGCTGTCGCCGATAGCCACATAAGAGTCGATTTTGGACAAAATCCCGTGTGGATTCACTAGCTCGGCCATGTCACCCGATGCTGGCACCGCTCACCTCGCCTACGCGACCGTAATAACCACCCGAACACACTCCGCTACGCGCGGCAGCGCCCCGCAGTACACCCCCCGCGTGCCGCCTCGGGAACGCACTCCTCCGGGCAAGGTCGATCCACCGCCGCCCATTCCCGCACCGACCGGAATGCGACACAGTTCACCCACGCATCACCGCCCCGTCACCCGGAGGCGAGGCCCGTGCCGTGAAGGCGACGAAGCGCCCAGCCGATCCGCACGCGCGGTAACACCGACCACAGCACGACCAACTACCGCCCCTGGTCCCGAGTTGCCGATTCCGGCCGGCTGAACGGCGGGCCGGCAACGTCGGAAGTCGCCCGGCGGCGATCGACCGAGCACCGGTTCGACGTGGACGAATTCCCGCTACGCCCAGGCTCCGCCGGCCGCACCGAGGGCACACCGAGACGCCGAAAGCCCGTCGTCGAGCACGGCAGCGGAAATGACGAAAGCCCCGCCGGCTATCCGGCGGGGCTTTCATGCTGTGTGGACCTGTGGGGATTTGAACCCCAGACCCCCTCGATGCGAACGAGGTGCGCTACCAGACTGCGCCACAGGCCCAACGAGGAGAAACATTACCACCTCGACGAGGTGGGTCGTGCACGGGTATTTCACTCGTTGACGGCCCTGCGCCACTCGTGTTCGTACAGGGGTAGCGAGTCGACCGAGGAGCCGTAGTCGGTGCGGGTGTCCTCGGCGTATTGGTCGAACAACGGGGTGGACGGGCGCGGCGCCTCGGTCGGACCGGGGTCCGGGACGGCGTGGATCTGCGGGCGTTCCGGCTCCTGTTCGACGTCGCCGCGCGGGACCACCGGCGCGGTCACGTAGGTGGGCAGCGGGACCGGGACCGGGTCCCAGGTGTCGCGGTCGTGCGGGCCGCCGTCGGTGGCCAGTTCGGCGATCCACTCGGCCAGCGCGGGCTCCTCCGCCTCCCGGTCGCGCCTGCCTCGGGGCGAGGCCGAGGCCGAGGCCCCCGAGGCGCCGCTCCCGGACGAGCCGGTCGGCCGCAG
>NZ_JBEXCV010000310.1:0-3802 GCF_040605455.1 Embleya sp. NPDC005575
CGCGGCGGCGGGCCCGCGCCGGCCCCTCACCGCGCCACGACGCCGGAGCGGTGAGGTGCGGTACCGGGTGGTGCGGCCCCGCCGAGCCGGGCGATGCGGCGTAGGGCTCGGGCCGAGCCCATGCTGCCGGGTTCGTGGCCCGAGCGGGGGCCGGGCTACCGGTCCGTGAGGAGGGGGCCGAGGGCGGTCGGGTCGGTGGCTGCGTCGAGGAGGCGGGTGCGGATCGCGGCGCCGGCTCGGGTGTAAGCGCTCGTGTCGTCGTGCAGCATGCTGATGCCGTTGGCGGTCTCCAGGAACGCGATCAGTTCGAAGACGAGTTGGGCCGCGTCGAGGTCGGCCGGCGCCTCGCCGATCGCCTTCGCGGCCTCGACCTCGGTGGTCAGCAGTTCGCGCCAGCCCCGCCAGGCGCCCGCGAGGGCGTCCCGGACTCGACCCGGCCGTGCGTCGAACTCGGCCGAGGCGTTGAAGAAGAAGCAGCCGCCGGGAAACACCCGGTCGCGCGAGTAGGCGATCCAGCCCTCGGTCAGGCGCCAGAGCCGGATGAGGCCGGCGGGCGCGGCGAGCGCGGGGGTGACGACGTGCTCGATGTAGATGTCGACGGCCGCGCCGATCGCGGCGAGCTGGAGTTCCTCCTTGGATCCGAAGTGCGCGAACACCCCGCTCTTGCTGATCTCCAGGTCGCCCGCGAGCCTGCCGATGGAGAGCCCTTCGAGCCCCTCGACGGACGCGATGTCCGCGGCGCGGCGGACGATCGCCTGCCGCGTGCGATCGCCCTTGCGGACCCGCCCATCCGTCGGGGACGTGCTCACGGCCACTCCTACCTCCGGCGGTTCGGCGGATCAGCGGATCAGCGGATCAGTGGATCAGTGGATCAGCCGGACGGTCGTTCGACCGATCGCCGTCGATTATCCCTCGGTCCGCCTTGACAGGGTCTCGACGGTCATTAAATAGTACGACCGGTCGTGCAGTATTCTGCGACGCACGCTTTCCCGTGACCGGCTTCCCCGCCGCGGCGCCCACCGGCCACGCGCCCACCCGCCCTCGCCCATGGAGGCGCCTGATGACCGATACCGGAACACCCGTCACCACCGACCCCGTCGTCGACGGCGGTGAGCTCGACGTGCAAGCGTTGGACCGCCGGGCGACCGTGGTCGTGCTCGATACGCTTCGGCTCGTTCGGCGTGACCAGTGGGATCTGCCCACCCCGTGCGAAGGGTGGGATCTGCGCGATCTGCTCGGCCACATGGTCGCGGAGAATCGAGGCTTCATCGCTGCGGCCGCCGGCGCCACGGACTTGGACGTCTGGCATGACGACTCGCTCGGCGAGGATCCGTGGCTCGACTTCGCCGCTTCGGCGGTGGCTGTGACGGCGGCGTTGTCCGGTCCCGATGTGCCGCAACGGCCGTTGCTTGTAGGGGAGTTCGGTACGTTCCAAGGCTCGGTCGCAATCGCGATGCACTTCGTGGACAACCTTGTGCACGCCTGGGACGTCGCCCGCACGATCGGCCTGCCCGGCACCGTCGAGCCCGAGCTCGCGCTGCGCGCCCTGGCGTTTTCCGAGCGCTGGGAATTGGGCAAGCCCGGCGCCGCGTTCGGTGGCGCGGTCGAGCCGCCGGTGGACGCGACACCGGGGGAGCGTCTTGTCGCGCTGCTCGGTCGCACGCCGCACCGGCGGCCGGCATGACTGCCGTCGAGGCGTCCGCGCGGATCACGCTGCGGGCCACCGGCGCGCTGTCGCCCCGAGCGGCCGGCGCACTCGCGTACCTGCTGTTCCGGCGCCCGTTCGTCCGCGGTCGGGTGCGGCCGGCCGAGCGTTCGGCGCACATGTTCGCGATCACCGACACGATGTACATCGGCGGCAAGCGGGTGGTCACCTATCGGTGGGGCGACGGCGCCGAACCGGTACTCCTGCTGCACGGCTGGCAGTCGCGCGCCTCGCGATTCGCGCCGTTCGTCGAGGAGTTGCGGGCTCGCGGGCTGACCCCGATCGGCTTCGACGCGCCGGGACACGGGGATTCCGGCGGGACCAGTACGACCGTCCTGGAATACGCCGAGATTGCTCGCCGACTCCAGGACAGGTACGGCGACTTCCGGGCCGTGCTCGCACATTCCTTCGGTGTGCTCGGCGCGTTCCAGGCGCTGCGATCGGGCGTGCGGGCCGAGCGAGTGGTGGCGGTGGCCGGGGTGTGCGACATGGAGTACCTGTTGGACCGGTTCAGCGCCGAGCTCGACCTCGCCCCACGGGTCAAGGCATCGGTGCGGGAGCGGGCGGACGCTCGGCTCCTGGCGCCGGAGTCGGCCATCTGGCAGCGGTTCTCCGCGTCCTACGGAGCCGGCCCGGTGCAGGTGCCGATCCTGGTCGTGCACGACGAGGACGACGTCATGGCGGTGGCCGATCAGGGGTATCGACTGGCGGCGGCCTACCCGGATCAGGCCCGGCTGTTCGTCACCCGGGGCCTGGGCCACAACCGGGTACTCGGCGACGCCACGGTGCTCGCCGAGGTGCTCCGCTTCCTCGAAGCACCCCGGCCGGAGCCCGCGACGGAGTGTGTCTAGTACGCGTATTCGGTTGTGATCAAGAGATGCTCCGGCTGAGGTCTTCGACCCGGATCATCGCGGCGCGAACCTGGAGCCGGCGAGGCGGCTCCGATCCCGACAGGCCCATCGGTGCCCGCACGTCTCCGCGAGCGACCAAGACTGCGGCGTACGCGAGTTCGTGGACCAGGCCGCGTGATGCCGGGTGCGGCCGCGAGCGGTGAGGCGGCGAGCAGCCCCGTGCGCGCGGGCCGGTGTCCGTACCGCACCGGGTGCGCCTGCGGCAACGACGCGGGCGCTGATCCGTCAGGCGGGCTGGACGGTGATCGTGCAGAGGCGCTTGGTGGCCCGGGTCAAGGCTACGTACAAGTCCCTTTCCCCACCGGGGTGGGCCGTGATGATCTCCTCGGGGTTCATGACGACGACACCGTCGAATTCCAGGCCGCGTGCCTCGGATGCAGGCACGATGCGTGCGTGTTGTGCGATGCCTTGGGCCGTCAGTTCGCCCACCCTCGTGTCCGCGCAGATCACTCCCAGAAGCTCGCCCGGGTACGCGGTGCTCTGGGCTTGGAGCTCCTGGGCGACGGCGATGACCAACCCGTCCGGAGGCGTGGTCACGGTGCGAGGGCTCTCACCGCTTCGCAGTGACCGTGTCGGCTTCTGGTCCGGAGCGATCCGCGCGAGCAGCTCTCGGACGCTCTCCAGAATCTCCTGCGTGGTGCGGTAGCTGACGGTCAGGTTGTGCAGTTTGAACCGCGGTCCGACGTGCGGGCTCAGTGCTTCCTTCCAGTCGCGTGCTGTCGCGACCGGGCCGGCCTGGGCGAAGTCACCCACCAGAGTCATCGCCCTTGCCGGGCAGTGGCGGATGATCATCCGCCACTGCATGGCGGTCAGCTCCTGCGCCTCGTCGACGACGACGTGCCCGTACGTCCGCTCCGGCGGGCCGTCGACCAGGCTCGCAGCCTCGTCCAGCAACGGCACATCGGCATTGGTCCACGGGTGGTCCGGATCGCGCAGCAGAAGTGACCGCTCCTCCGCAGTCAATCGGGGCAAGCGCTCGGCGAGAGCGTCGGCGTTCGTCAGGAGCGCATTCACGAGGTCACCGGGTACCAGCCGCGGCCACAACACCTCGACCGCTCGGTCGACGCCGGCATCGTCGAGGAGATCGGCCCGGATGGCGTCCAGGTCCAGCTCGTGGACCGGACCCGAGTCGGCTGCACCTTCGGCACGGCGCTGGGCGGCTCCGGTGAACCGGTCGAGGTCCATG
>NZ_JBEXCV010000311.1:0-3729 GCF_040605455.1 Embleya sp. NPDC005575
GCGGTGCTCGTCTTCATCCAGGTCTTGCCGGCCATCATGGGCGTCTTCATGTTGACCGCCCCGAGGCCGGTCGACGCGGCCACCTGCGCGTTCTGCGCTCACCCGAGAGCTGACCACCGGCCGATAGGGTCTGATGCGTCGTCCGCGGGGCAGGGATCGACGGTCAACGGCCAATACCGCGGCGAATCGGGACCGCGGCCAAGCGAGTGGAGTCTTCGGGTGCGCGACCTCTCCCAGATCGTGAAGGCGTACGACGTGCGGGGCGTGGTCCCCGACCAACTGGACGCCGACACCGCGCGAGCACTGGGCGCGGCGTTCGTGCGGGTCACCGAGGCCGACGCGATCGTGGTCGGCTGGGACATGCGCCCGTCCTCGCCGGAGCTGTCCGGCGCGTTCGCCGCCGGCGCCGCAGCCCAGGGCGCGGACGTCACGCTGATCGGTCTGGCCTCCACCGACGAGCTCTACTTCGCCAGTGGCAGCATGAACCTTCCCGGCGCGATGTTCACCGCCAGCCACAATCCCGCGCAGTACAACGGGATCAAGATGTGCCGCGCGGGCGCCGCCCCGATCGGCCAGGACAGCGGTCTGGCCGACATCCGTGCGCTCGCCGAGGCGGGCGTGCCCGAGTACGCCCGCGAACCGGGCACGATCACCGAGCACGACGTGCTGGCCGACTACGCCGCGCATCTGCTGGGCCTGGTCGACCTCACCGGCATCCGGCCGCTCAAGGTGGTCGTGGACGCGGGCAACGGCATGGGCGGGCACACCGTGCCCAGTGTGCTGGGTGCCGCGAGCGGGCTGCCGCTGGAGATCGTCCCGCTGTACTTCGAGCTGGACGGCTCGTTCCCCAACCACGAGGCCAACCCGCTGGACCCGAAGAACCTGGTCGACCTACAGGCCGAGGTCCGCAAGAGCGGCGCCGACCTGGGCCTGGCCTTCGACGGTGACGCGGACCGCTGCTTCGTCGTCGACGAGCACGGCGACCCGGTCTCGCCGTCCGCGGTCACCGCGCTGGTCGCGGTCCGCGAGATCGCCCGGGCCAGGGCGAACGGCGAACAGTCTCCGGTGATCATCCACAACCTGATCACCTCGCGCGCGGTGCCGGAGATCGTCGCCGAGCACGGCGGCCGGGCGGTGCGCACCCGGGTGGGCCACTCGTTCATCAAGGGCGAGATGGCGAAGACCGACGCGATCTTCGGCGGCGAGCACTCCGCGCACTACTACTTCCGCGACTTCTGGCGTGCGGACACCGGAATGCTGGCCGCGATCCACGTGCTCGCGGCGCTCGGCGGCCAGAGCCTGCCGCTGTCCACGTTCGCGAGCGAGTACGACCGCTACCCGGCGTCCGGCGAGATCAACAGCGAGGTCGCCGACCAGGCGGGCGCGACCGCGAAGGTGCGCGCCGCGTTCGAGGGCCGGCCCACCGTCGCCGTGGACGACCTGGACGGGATGACCGTGGTGGCCGACCGGTGGTGGTTCAACCTGCGCGCCTCCAACACCGAGCCGCTGTTGCGCCTGAATGTCGAGGCCGACGACGAGCCGACCATGATCGCGATCCGCGACGAGGTGCTGGCACTCGTCCGGGGCTGACCGGGCGGCTCGGTAATGTGATGGGTTCAATCGGACGGCTGCCGCGCCGAATCGGGACTGATATGTACGAATCGGCGCACGAATCGGCGCGGGCAGTCGGAAAAGTGGGAGATGTCGTGAATCTGGAACCGTCGCAGTTGGCGATCCTGACCTGCCCGGTCTGCCACGCCTCGCTGCACCGGGACGGGGACGCCGCGCTGGCCTGCGACAACTCCGAGTGCGGGCTGGTGTACCCGGTCGTCGACGACATTCCGGTGCTGCTCGTGGACGAGGCCCGCCGGCCCGGTACCGCGCGGGCATGAACATCCTCGACGAGGGCCTGCTGGACGACCAGGACGCCATCGCCCGGGCCGACACCGCGGACACGCTGCGTGCCCTGGCCGGTGCCGGGGCACAGGTGCGCCGGGCCGTACAGGCCGCGCGCGAGGCCCTGCCCGCCGCGATTGTGCCCCGGGACCGACCGCGCACGGTGATCCTGGCCGCGCCCGCGTACGGGCCGCTGGGCCGTGCGCTGCGCGCGGTCACCGGCGCGGACGCGACCCTGCCCCTGGTGTTCGCGGCGGGCGGCGTGCTGCCCGGCTGGGCCGGTCCGATGGACCTCGTGTTGTTGGCCGGTCGAGGGGACGAGCCCGGCTTGATCGAGCTGGCCGGGCAGGCCTACCGACGCGGCTGCCAGGTGGCCGCGGCCACCCCGGGCGGTTCGCCGCTCGACGCCGCCGTGCAGCAGTCCCGGGGCGTGGTGGTCCGGGTTCCCGTCGACGCCGCCCCGGTCGGTGCGACCGGCTACGCCGACGACACCGTGTTCGCCGCGCAGACCGCGTTCTGGCCGCTGTTCACCGCGCTCCTGGCGCTCACCGGCGCGGCCGGCGCGAGCGCGTTCACCCCCGGCGAGGGACTGGCGGGCGTGGACGCGATGGCCGACCGCCTCGACGAGGCGAGCACCCGCTGCCGGCCCGCCGCCGACGCCTACCTCAACCCCGCCAAGGGACTGGCCGTCGCGATGGCCGGCACCATCCCGGTGATCTGGGGCGCGGGCACCGTAGCGGGTGTGGCCGCCGAGCGCTTCGCGACGATGTGCGTCGGTGTCGCCGCCACCCCCGCGCTGTCCGGCGCGCTGCCCACCGCGGGCCGCTACCAGGACCGGGTCTTCACCGCGGGCGAGTCGGACGACGCCGCCGACCCCGACGACTTCTTCCGGGACCGGGTGGACGAGCCCGAGCCGGTGCGGATGTACCCGGTGCTGCTCGTCGACCACGACGACGAGGGCACCGCGGCGCAACTGGACCGGGCCCGACGCACGCTGAGCGCGCTCGGCCAGTCCGCCGTCGGCGAGGTCGGCGCACGTGGCGCCGGCCCGCTGGAGCGGCTCGCCGAGCTGATCGCCGTGACCGACTTCGCCGCCGTGTACCTGGCCCTGGGCACCGGCGTCGGCCCCGCCGTACCGGGGCTGTTCTCCTGGACCGAAGGTGGTCCCCGCTAGCCATGGACCGCCTCGTCAACCGGATCCGCGCCAACGCGTGGGGTTCGCTCACGGCCATTCCCGAACTGCTCGGCGTCGCCCCCACCGGCGAACCGCAGGCCGAGCTGTGGATGGGCGCCCACCCGGGCGCGCCCTCCCGGATCGACCGGGGCCACGGGCCGTGCTCGCTGGTCGAGCTGATCGCCGCCGACCCCGACGGCGAACTCGGGACGGACACCGCGGCCCGGTTCGGCCCACGCCTGCCGTTCCTGCTCAAGGTGCTGGCCGCGGAGGAGCCGCTGTCGCTCCAGGTGCACCCCGACGCGATCCAGGCCCGGCACGGCTACGCGGAGGAGGAGGCGCGCGGTGTCCCGATCGACGCGCCGCACCGCAACTACCGCGACTCCAGCCACAAGCCGGAGATGATCTGCGCGCTCGGCGACTTCGAGGGCCTGGTCGGCTACCGCGAGATCGCCGAAACGCTCAAGCTGCTCGACGCCCTCGACGTCCCGGAACTGGCCCCGTTCGCACGGGCGTTGCGCAACCCGGACCAGGAGGGGGCGCTGCGTGCGGCGACCACGCACGTGCTCATGCTGCCCGCCCGCCTGCGCACCGGCGTGGTCGACGCGGTGGCCGCGGCGTGCCTACTGGACGTGCCCACCCACAAGACCGGCACCGCG
>NZ_JBEXCV010000312.1:0-3493 GCF_040605455.1 Embleya sp. NPDC005575
GGGCGTGCGGCCCCGCGTCGTTGCGGTGACCACACGGCGCGCCGGACGGGCTGATCCGCCGCGAGCGCGTACGGCGGCTCACGTCAGGTTCGATGGAGTCCGGCGCCGGGACGTCCGGCCGCCGTGTTCGTTGCCGGTGCGCGTCCTCGGCGGGCCGGTTACGTCGGCGGGTCGTCGTGGAGGGGGTACAGGCCGGGAAGGTTGACCACGATGGCCTCCTGGGTGCTGCGGGCGATCACGACCACGGCTTCGGTGTCGGGATCGGGGTTCTCCTCGCGGTGCGGGACGAACGGCGGGACGAAGATGTAGTCGCCGGGTCCCGCTTGGAGGCGGACCTCGCGGACCCGGCCGGCGGAATCGTCGGCGAATACGAAGACCGGATGCCCACTGATTACGTGGATCGCGGTCTCGGAGTCGCCATGGTGGTGATTGCCGGACGAGGTGGCCGGGGCCACGTGGGTCCGGCCCATGAACAACTTTTCGGATCCGACGGTGTGGCTGCTGATCGCGGCGAAGCGGCGCATGCCCCCGGTCTGGGTCGTGTCGGCGTCGAGGGCGTCGGCGCGGATGTGGTGCAGGCGCAGCCGCGGCGAGCCGGCGGCGCGGTCGGGCAGGTGCGGGTGGAAGCCGGTGCCGGGGACCGGGCCCGGGGTCGGGTTTTCGGGTCGCCCGTCGGAAGGCGGGGAGGGCGGCGGTGGGGTGGGGTCCGAGGTCATGACGCGTCCTTGGCGAGGGTGGCGGTCCGGGAGGGGAGGCGCCGGGCACCGGTGGTCGGTGCGGGCGGGGCCGGCGGATCGCGCCTTCGGTGGTGCCGACGGCTCGCGGCCGGTCTCGGCCGCGGGCTGCGGTGCGAGCCGAGCGCGGCGAGCCACCCTTCGATGCTCGCGGCGGCGGAAAACGAATGTCAAGCGGTGCCGCGGGCGGTGACCGGGCACGCCGGCGCCGGGACGTCGGTGCGCACGCGCGTCGCGGTCGGGGGCGTCCATCGCCCTCCTACGCCACCCGGCCGTGCGGAATGGATGAGCGGGTGGGAGTGCCTCCAAGCGCGTCGCGCACGGGCGCGGCACGCGGGGGATGCGAGCCTCGACACCGGTGGGCTCGCGCACTCGACGGGTGCGGGCTCCCGGCGCGGGTCGGCTCTTCGGTGACCGCACGTCGATCGCGAGTGATCGCGGCCTGCGCGCCGACGCCACTTCGAGCGGCTGCACCGATACGGTCGTCACGCGTCACCGCCGAGGAGAACGAGGAGATCCACCGTGGCTGTCGACCCCAGCGACCCGGAAACGTTCCAGGAAGACGACGACGATGCGGCTGAACCCACTCGGGAAATGACCGAAGCGGACGCCGCCGAGCAGCGCACCGACCTCCGTCGGGATCGCGACGACCCGCTCACGCGCATCCACCCGGACGCGGCCGACGAGGCCGATGCCGTCGACCAGGCCCGGGTCGTCGAACTGGACGAGGACGAGTACAGGTAGTTCCCGCCCGTTCGGCCCCGTCAGGTGAGGTTCGCGGCTTGTTCCTCGGTCTTCGGGAACGTCTTCTCGCGGCGCGGGAGCAGCAGTGGGGTGGCCAGCAGGAGGACGCCGGCGGCTGCGATCGCGCTGCGGGGGCTGGTGACGGCGGCCAGCAGGCCCCACGCGGCGGTCAGGGCCGCGATGGTGATGCTCGCGCTGACCGACCAGGCGGCCAGGGTGCGGGCGATCCGGTCGGGGTCGGTGTGCTCGAGCCGGTGGGTGGCCAGCACCGGGTTGAACAGGCCGCAGCAGGTCACCAGGCCGAGTTGAACGACGACGACGAGGACGATGCCGGGGGTGCCGGGTTGCACGAATGCCAGTCCCAGGGGCCAGCACGCGCGCAGCGTTCCGACGGTGCGCAGCACCCTGTGCCGCCCGAACCGTGCCACGAGTGGGAATGCGAGACGTGAGCCGATGAGGCCGCCGATGCACGGGGTCGCGTACACGAGACCGTACTGCCAGGGTGCGAAGTCGAGATCGCGCAACAGGAGCAGGGCCATCAGCGGTTCGGAGGCCATGATGAGGCCGTTGACCACGATCGCGTTGAGGAACAGCGGGCGCAGCACCGGGTGGGCGAGGATGTGGCGCCATCCTTCGGGCAGATCGCGTGCTCGCAACCGCGGTGCGGCGGTTCGCGGTTCCGTCCCCCCGATGGAGCGGATGCCCAGTGCCGAGAGCAGGTAGCTGACCGCGTCGGCGACCACGGTCGTCACCGGGCCGAACAGCGTGATCGCGGCCCCACCGAGTGGTGGTCCGACCGTGATCGCGGTCCACGACGTGGACTCGAACCGGCTGTTCGCGATGAGCAGGTCCTCCGGCGGCACGAGCGTCTTCAGATACGCGCCGGAGGCCGCCTTGAAGGCGATGTCGGCCGCGGCGACCACGACCGATACAACGAGGAGTTGGGCGAAGCCGAGCCACCCGAGCGCGTACGCGGCGGGGATGCTCATCAACGCCGCGAAGCGGACCAGGTCCATCGCCACCATGACCGGCCGTTTTCGGCGGAACTCCACCCACGGGCCGAGCGGCACCGCCACCAGGGCCCCAACCGCGCGCCCCGCGGCAGCCAGCACCGCCACCCGGGCCGGCCCGGCGTCCAGCACCAGGACCGCGATCAGCGGAAACGCACCGAACCCGAGCGAGGTGCCGTACGTGCTGACGGCATACGCGGCCCACAATCGCCCGAACCGCCGCCCCAGCGAACGCCTACCCGCCATTTCGAACACCCCTCGCCGACCCCGAACACACTGACCATCGGCATCAAAGCAAGTCGCGAGCGGCGAGATCAAACAACCGATCGGCCACGAAGGTACAACCTTGGGTTGTGTCCGATGTCTGCCGTGGCCCTCGGCGGGTTCGGGACAGCGCTCGGGGCTCCGCGGACACACACGCGGAGCCCCGAATACCCGGTCGGGGAGGAGTGCCGAACCGGGGGATGGCGGGTCAGCCGTGGTGGCCGCCGACCGGGGCCGCATCGTGGTGGCCGTTCTCGTGGTGCTCGCGGTCGTCGTCGCCGTCGATGTTGGCGCAGAAGTTCCCGAACGTCGGGTTGATGAAGCCGCCGTTGAGGGTGTTGCCGCAGAAGTTGATCGGCGCGTGGATCGGGACCTGAACGTCGAGGCCGGACACCACGCCGGGGGAGTCCACCGCGGCGCCTTCGGCGTCGGCGGCGGCACTCGCGGCACCCGCGCCGGCCATGACCAGGGCGGCGGTGCCGGCGGCCATCACGGTTGCCTTCTTGAACGAGCTCACTGGGATTCTCCGTATCGACGCTCGCGCCGCCCGGATGCGGCGCGTTCTCGCTGTGCAACGAGGTGAACCGCGCTGGGCAACCGGTCGGTGTCGTCGTTCACCCGAACGCGGGGGCCGGACCGGGACGTCGGGCAAGGGACGCGCCGAAACCCGGTGGCCCGCCTGGTGGCGGCCGGACTGGTCGTGGAGCACACGCCGGGCGCGGCGGCGACTCCGAGCGCGGC
>NZ_JBEXCV010000313.1:0-3476 GCF_040605455.1 Embleya sp. NPDC005575
GGGAGTTTCGCTCGCCTGCTCCTGGTGGTGGTCACCCACACCCCGAGCCTCACGTCCTCGCGCCATCCGTCGAACGCGACAACGGTCTCGACGTGCCCGCGGGGGACTTCGAGGTGCCCGACCCGCTCCCGATACGCCGCCGCCGCGCCGAGCGCGATCTCGAACGCCTGCTCCCGCGTCCGTCTGGGCCTGGGCCCGTCCGGCCCGGCCACCTCACCCGCCCGCTGCGCGGTGTCCGCCGGTTCGGCCGTCCTGGGTGGGGTGAGCCCGAGTTCGATCAGGCGCTCGTGCTGTTCCTGGCCCAGGGTGTCCCAGGCGGCGCGTTGTCGGGCGATCCATCGTCCGATGGCCTCGCCGCGGTGGACGGCGTCCAGGGCGATGTCGTCCAGTCGGGCCCCGGTGCCGCGCGACTTCAGGAGTTCGTCGGCGTAGGTGAGGCGTCGTTGCCAGGACACCGGCCAGTGCGGTGGGTTCCACGGCTCGCCCTCGACAAGCGCGTCGAGCGCCTCG
This sequence comes from Embleya sp. NPDC005575, assembly GCF_040605455.1. Taxonomy (NCBI): domain Bacteria; kingdom Bacillati; phylum Actinomycetota; class Actinomycetes; order Kitasatosporales; family Streptomycetaceae; genus Embleya; species Embleya sp. NPDC005575. The sequence goes on from NZ_JBEXCV010000313.1 coordinate 511, forward strand.
GACCGATCGCGATCGAGCCCGTTCCTGCTGCGGTCCTGGGCGCGTTTGGTCTCCAGCCACTTGCCGATGGGGAAGCCCTCGATCACGGCGTCGGCGGGGGCGGCGAGGGTGGCGTGTTCGCGGGCGTATTGGCGCGCTATGGCCAGCCCGTCCTCCCAGGCCTGATCGAGCAGAGACCACACCATTCCCAACTCGTTCAGTTTCTGGACCTGTTTGGTGTTCAGTCGCCCGGCGGCGTATTCCCTGCGTTGTTCGGAGATCCAGCCGCCCAGCGGGAATTTCACGCCGTGGTGGTCGACGTCGACGCCGTCCAGCGGGACGCGCAGGTCGGGGTGGACGCGGCGGTAGCGCTCCGCAGCGCGCAGCCCGCGCAGCCAGTTCCGCGACTGCGGGTCGACCACGCGCATCTCGACGAAGCGGGCGATCTCGACAGGGTCGCGGCGGCTGGAGAACCGCAGGATCGGCCGCCACTCCTCACGCCCCTCCCCGCCCGCGTCCTCGCCGTCCTCTCCGACCGCCTCGTCCTCGTCCGCCTCGTCGGGGCCGCGCTCGCCCTGGGGTGTGCCGTTGACCTGGGGCACGGCCAAGATGTCGACGATGTCCGCGTCGTGGGCCCGCAGCGCCTGAAGAACGCGCTGGAGCGGTCGCCAACTCGGCGAGACGAGCATGTCGTCCCGGTGCTCGCCGGACTGAAGGAAGATCGGGACCAGGATGGTGGCGATCTTGTCGCCGCGCGCGGACGGTCGCACGGCGCGCCCCACGGCCTGGACGATCTCTACGATCGACCCTTTGGGGTCCAGGATCGCGACCGAGTCGATTTCGGGCACGTCCACGCCCTCGCCCAACACGCGGCAATTCGAGACGAAGGACCGGTCGACGATGACGCCGTGTCTGTCGGCGCCGGCGCCGAAGCGGCCCAGGACGTGCCGCCGGTGGCCCGAGTCGTGCTCACCGGAGAGCCAGTCGGCGGACATGCTCCAGGCGTACGTGTCCGGGTTGTTCGCGCGCAGTTTCCGCAACGCCTTGGGCAGGCCCTTGGCGAAGGCTTCGGCCTCGATGGTGCGGTGGTGGAAGGTCAGGATCCGGCGCAGGTCGTGCTCGGTCGCGACCTTGAGCATCGCGGTCTGCAACGCGGCCAGGCGCTTGCCTCGGTAGGCCTCCACGTCCTGGGGCCGGTTGCTGTGCCGATTGAGTTTGCTGCCGCTCTCGGCGGCTGCGGCCTGGACCTCCTCGTCGCGAATCTCGACCACGAAGATCCGAAAAGGCGCTACCAACCCCCTGGTCACCGCTGTCCCGAGGGGGAGGTTGAACGCCACTTTTCCGTACAAACGATGATCATCCATGGACGCGGCGAGCCCGGCCGGGAGCGGTTGGTACGCGTCTCGGGCGTGTTCGTCCTCCTCCAGCTCGTCGGCGAGCTCCAGGTCCTCCTCGTCCCACACGTCGACGTCGTCCTCGTCGTTGGGCGGGTCCAGCTCCGGCACGGGTGGTTCCGCGGCGAGCGCGGCGTAGGCGCTGCCCGCCGAGGGCTCCCAGATCCGGGGCGTGGCGGTGAGGTACAGGCGTCGCGCCGCGGGGAGCCTGCGGTTGTCGTGGATCGCCGCCCACGCCTTCCCGAGCGCGCCGGACGTTCTGTGTGCCTCGTCGACGACCACGAGCGAGAACGGGTCCGGCGGAGCGAGGCCGTAGACGCCCTTCTGGGCCTTCAGCAGGACCCGGAGTGACGCGTACAGAGGGCGTACTGGGGTGGGCTGGTGGTGGATCGAACCTCCGCCGCGGCCAGCATCGGGTCGCCCCGGAGCGAGCAGACGGCGACCATCGGCCCGGTGCGGCCCGCGCGCTTCCAGGCGGCCACGGTCTGGGTGAGGAGGTCGAGGGTGGGGACGAGGACCAGGACGCGGCCTCGGGGCGCGAGGCGGGCTGTTGCGGCCGCGGCGATGACGGTTTTTCCGGTGCCGGTGGCGGCGATGATCTGTGCGCGGTGTCCGCTCCAGGGTCCGGTGCCGGCGCGGAGCTCGGCGAGGGCGGCGTCGTCCTCGGGTGGGGCGGCGAGTTCGAGGACGCCGGCTTGGACGGCTTCTTTCTGGTGTGGGCGGAGTTTGATTCCGGTCTTGGTTCCGGCTGTGTTTCCCATGATGGGGTGTCCTTTCCCGAGTTCATAAACCGATGCGATGCGCGATGTTCTCGGATATTGATTGCACGTGTTTTCCGTCGGATTCTCGGTTTGTTTATCGGAGTTTGTGTGGCGACCGGGTTGTGTCGGTCGAGTGTGGTGTGGGTGTGCGTTTTGGGGTCGGGTTGGGGTTCGGTTGGGTGTCGTTTCGTTGTGGTCGAGGTGCGGCCCGGCTGCGCCCGGCCTCCGCCCGGTAGCCCCGACGGTGGTGTTCCGTAGGGGTGTTGTGGCTGCTTAGGGCCCCTGTATGCACCTTGCGCGCACCCTTCGTGCAGTCCGGTTCGTTGGGGTCCCAGGCGGGCCGTGGGCCCGGTTTCGGAAGGTGGTTCGGGGTGGGTTTCGCGTCGGTGGGGCTCGTGATTTTCGCCCCGCGTCCGGTGGATTGTTGTCTAAGCTACCCGATGGTGCCGGAGCGGGTTGGTGTGTCATCATGGAGTATGGCAGTCGATGGGGGAGTGGGTGGGCGGAACACACTTCTGACACTGAGTCAGGTAACTCTGATGATCCGTCAGATACTTCTGACACTTCGTCAGATCTGCCGGAGCGGCACGCATCACCCACCGGAGAACGATCGAAAGACCTTACGCACAAACCGTTTACACGCTTCCTGTTGCCGGCTCGGACAGCCGCGAAGCGGGTGTCCTGGGCTCGGCGCGAAGCGTCGAGCCTGCCCTTCATGCTGTTCGGCGCAGCGCGCCGGACAGGGTTTTTGACGGCCGCGCAGCGGCTGTCCCTCGAGCCGGCGCAGCGCGCCGGCTTGTCGCTCGTTCGCCGCGCGAGCGGCGAAGGGACC
>NZ_JBEXCV010000314.1:0-3323 GCF_040605455.1 Embleya sp. NPDC005575
TGGCCCAGGGCATGCGCGTGTGCGTCCAGACCGAGGAAGGCCACACCGCCTACCTGCGCATCACCGCCGTCCCCACCCGCAAAGCGGTCACCTTCCAGGCCACCGCCTGGGAGTGACCCGCAGGACCGCCGCAACCGCCCCGGGCAGCACCAAGGCCACGAACAGGAGTCGCTCGTCCGGGTGACCCTACGAGCCGGCGTACCGCCCGAACCGTGGAAGGACCGTCTCGCCGACGGCTACGCCGGTCCCGCCGTGAGGTTGTCCAGGAATCGGCGCAGGGTGCGGAGGGCGGGGTCGCCGTCGTCGACGAGGGCGAGCAGCCCAGGGAGGGGTTCGACGACGTGGACCAGGCGCCCGGTGCTCACGTGGGGTCCGGCGTCGCGCAGGGCGTGTTCGACGGCGCTTTGCGTCCAGGTGGTCGCGCGCAGGTTCTGTGCCCAGTGGAGTTCGTCGCGCCAGGGCAGCCATCGGCCGCTCTCGTAGTCCTGTCCCAGTGCGGTGGTTTCGCGTTCGAGGAAGGCCCAGGTCTCGTCGTCGGGGACGAGTTCGCCGCGATCGCGGCCGGGCCGGATGCTCCGGCAACGTGCGCACAGTCGTACCGGCCGGGGTCCTCCGAGCCCGGGTCGCAGGATCACGGGTGGCCGGTTGTCGCCCGGGGCCGGGTCCCCGCACAGGTGGCAGACCGCAACGACGACGATGAGGCGCGAGCGGGGCGAAGAGGTGGTCACCACGGGCTCAACGACACCGCCGGTCACAAGTCGCGCGCCCCACCCGCACCCCCACCGCGAGAAGCCGAGCGCGCCCACCACCACCCGGCCATGCAACCTCCGCGCACCTCCCGCGCACTTTCGACGCACCCACCCACGTGGTGCCGTTCACCGCGGCTGCGCCGGGCCGTCGTCGGCCGCGCCGTACCACGCGGCCGTGCCACCTTCGTGCCACCTCCATGCCACTTGCGTGCACTCTCGACGCACCCTCGGCGGCGAGACCGCGTTCCCGGGGATCGGCATGGCCGGCCACCACCCCCGCGCGAGCATCCGGCGGCGCGGCGAGCACGGGGAAGACGCCCCCGCGCACCGCCTGATGAAGGCCTTGCGCCGGCGGGGACCGGTGGTGCCTACTGGAAGTCGTTCGCGTTCGGGGCGTGTTGCCGATCGCGGGCCGATCCGCCGCTGTTCGTCCGCGCGGATCGCCCCCGGTTCCTCCGGGGCCGCCGTCGGGCCTTGCCCGAGTCCGCGCCGCGCCCCTCAATTCGTGCTCCCGGGCTGTTGCCCGCCCGCGTCCGCGTTCTTTCGGGCGTGGATGGCCGCCCGGCTGCGCCCGAGGACGTTCCATCGGACGTTCCGTCGGCCGATGCGTAGGCCGTTCGTTCGGCCGCTCTCATCGTCCGGGGTCGGGGGACGCGTACCCGCAGGTGAAGGGGCGTGTGGGTTGGCCGGTGATGCCCCGAACATGTTTATGGAGAAGTCATGTCTTTCTCCAATCACACCCGGGCGGGGGCGTGGACACGGCGGCTCCGCCCGCTCGCCCCTCCTCGCGGTGTCCCGTTCGTCCTGCCGGATCGCTGCCGGTCCGCGCCCTCTTCCCGTTCTCGGGTCGTCCGTTTCCGGACGACCCCTTCGTGTTCCTCGCGTCCGTTCGTGTTCGCCCCCATCCCGAAGGAGTTGATCCCCATGGCCGGTGACGAAGTGGCGTGGTCGATACGTGACGCGTTGGCGCGGCGGTTGGAGGAGCGCGACCGCCTGATCCTGCGCATCCTGGCCACGCACCGCCTGCTCACCACGCACCAGATCGCGGAACTCGCGTTCGGCAGCACCGTGACCGCCCGGCACCGCATGCAGATCCTGCGCGGCCTCCAGGCCGTCGACCGGTTCCGCCCCCGCGCCGACCGCGGCTCCCACCCCGGACACTTCGTCCTCGCCCCCGCCGGTGCAGTGCTGGTGGCCGAGGAAACCGGCGAGGACACCCGACCGGCGGTCCGCCGCGCCCGCCGCGACCGCGCCCTGGCCACCATGCCCCCCACCAAGCTCGCCCACCTCCTCGGCGTCAACGGCCTCCACACCGCCCTGATCGCCCACTCCCGCGCCCACCCCGACAGCCGCGTCCTGCGGTGGTCGACCGAACGCGACCTGTTCGTCCTCGGCGAACCAGGCGACCCCGACCCCTACCCCCGCCCCGACGCCATCGTCACCTGGCGCGAGGGCGCCCACCGCGTCACCGCGACGATCGAGTACGACACGGGCACCGAACGCCTCCAACGCCTGATCGACAAACTCGCCCTCTACACCAAACTCTCCGCCCCCAACGCGCGACACCTGCGCACCCTGATCCACGTCCACGACGACCCGATCCTGCTGTTCGCCTTCACCACCCCCGGCCGCGAAACAACCGCCCGCACCGCACTCACCCGCGCCCACCCCGACATCCCCGTCGCCACCGGCGTGTGGAAACAGGGCACCTCACCCGCTGGACCCCTGTGGCTGCCCCTGAACGCACGACCACCCCGCCTGCGCCTCGCACAGCTCACACCGGGCGCACCGGACGCACCTTCGCTCTTCGAGACCGGGACGACCCGTGCGCCCGGCCGAACTCGGTTCGATGCGCCGTCGGCGGCCGACGCCTGGTTCGACGCCGACGAATCCGACCCCTGGTAGTACCCGCACCGCACGGCACCGCACCGCATCGCACCTTTCTTGGTGCGCACTCACGCGCCTTGCCACCACGCCGGGCCGTCCGGTGCGGTGGTGGTGGTTCCGGCGAATCAGGACAACAGGGGGTGGTCAAGGGGGCAACCGCCTTGAACCGCCCTGGTCAAGGCGAAAAAGGGATGTATCGGACCCCTTGTCCGGTGTCTGTCGGTGTTTCGACCGCACGCGCATCGGTGCTGGTCCGACGCACCGGGCGCCCAGTGGGGGCGCCCCGCGCTTCGAGGAGACTCGTCATGCCCGAACAACGTCGACCGGAACCGCGGCACGAACCCCACCCGAAGTCCCCGTCCCCGTCCGTGTCCGCTGACGGTGTCGGCGGGGTGGTGTTGCGTGGCCGGGTCCTGGCCGCCCTCGGCTGTGTCCGCGTCGCCACACTCGCCCAGCTGCACGCACTGCTCACCCCCGACCACGCGAGCACCGCCTACCTGCGCCGCGTCACCCTCGCCCAGGAGGAACGCGGCCTGGTCGCCCGGGTGCGCCACGGGCGCGCCGACGTCTGGCACCTCACCCGCGCCGGGCAGGCCGCGATCACCGCGTCCGGCGCCCCGCACCGACCGCGCGCCGCGACCGGCGCGGCCGCCCTGCGCGGCGGCGTGGCCGGTCGCGCCCTCGCCG
>NZ_JBEXCV010000315.1:0-3257 GCF_040605455.1 Embleya sp. NPDC005575
CGCAGCGCGGCGCGGGCGGCGGCCGGCGCGACGCACGCGTAGGTGAGCGCGAACAGCGCGATGCCGGTCGAGGCCAGCAGCAGCGCCTCCTCGCCGAGGAAGATCTGATAGGCCGTCAACAGGCCGAGCAGGATGCCGTCGCGAATCGGCCGGTGGCCGGCGGCGAGCCGGATCAGCCGGTCGATGATCAGCGGCAGGGCGAACAGCACGGCCAGGTTGGGGTGTGCGTTGGCGTGCGAGACCATCGGCGGGGCGAACGCGCAGAAGGCCCCGCCGAGGGCGGCGGCCGGCCTGGAGGCGACCAGGTGCCGGGAGATCAGGTAGTACCAGGCGGCGGCCGTCGCGGCCAGCCCGCCGGTGAGCACGATTGCCCAGGTCGCGGCCGGCCCGAACAGCCAGGTGATCGGCGCGAGCGGGATGGACAGTCCCGGCATCGAGGTGTTCGCCATCAGGTTCACCCCGGCGGGGTGGTTCTGCAGCGTCGTGGTCAGCGGGTTCTCGCCGTGCGCCACGGCGCGCGCGGTCACCGCGAAGAACCACTCCCACTGACGCTGATCCTGACCGCTGTCCACGAGGTATCGCCCGGCCGGCCCACCGGACCACAGCCCGCGGTACAGCAGCAGCGCGGCCAGCAGGTAGGCCGCGCAGGCGAGTGTGTCCGCGGCCCGTCCGCTGCGCGGGAGCCCGATCGCGCGCGGCGCGGCGACGGCCTCGCGTACGGCGGTCACGCGGCCCGCCCCGGCGGCAGCGGGATGCGGAAAGGGTCCCGGGGGGCGTCCGAACCTCCGTCCAGGCGTGCCGATCCCGTCCCGGGTCGCTGCGGGCGACCGTGCCGCAGGCGGACCCGGGCCAGGTCGGTGAGCACCGCCAGGCAGTGCCCGGGCCGCAGCTTCGAGCCGCTCTGGTGGGTCCATGCGACCGGTACCTCGACGAAGCTCCAGCCGGAGGTGAGGAAGAGCCGGAGCACCTCGATGTCGAACGCCCAGCCGTCCACACACGCACGCGCGAACGCGGCGCGCGCCTTGGCGCCGTCGAACAGCTTGAACCCGCACTGGGTGTCCACCGTGCCGGGCAGCGCGACGGCCCGGATCAGCCGGCCCCCGACGTCCGACAACATCCGCCGCACAGGCGGCCGATCCACGGTGAACGCCTCGCCGCGCGAGCCGATCGCGGCGTCGAAGCCGTCGTCCAACGCTGCCTGGAGTCGGTCCAACTCGGCGATCGGGGTGGCCAGATCGGCGTCGCACACCAACACCCGCCGGCCACGCGTGATCGCGACACCTCGGCGGACGGCGTGCCCCTTGCCCCGATTGACCGGATGCCGCACCACGCGCACCCGCGGGTCGTGTGCGGCCGCGGCCGCGGCGACGGCGTACGTATCGTCGGTGGATCCGTCGTCGGAGACGATCAGTTCCCAGTCGATCCCGGCGCTGCGGAGATGGTCGAGTACGGCCGACAGCGTCGCCGGCAGCCGCCGTGACTCGTTGAACACGGGTATCACGACCGACAGCTCGGTCCCGCAAGGAGTTCGCTTCACAACCCTGTGACACGGCGGGTTTCCAGGCGCGTTGTATGACGTGGGTCACATCGGGTGAGGGTGAGGGTGAGGGTGAGGGCGAGGCCGGCCGCGACGCCACCCGCCGGCGATCAGGACGGCGATGCCGTCGGAGTGGCGGCGGTGGCCGGATCTCGACCGGGCCGGGCGCTTGGTCCATGTCACCACCGACGCGGCCCGCTCCGCCCCGATCACGGCTCGCCCGCGCCCGCCGACCCGGCCCCGCGCCGGCCCAGACCCAAGCCGACCGAGTCTCACCGCTCGACGCTGGGATCCCTGCGGCCCCGACTATGTCGGTCGGGCCTCGCCGGGCCCGGGCACGGAGCCGGCGGCGTGGTCGGCGAGGAGTTCGCGGGCCGCGCGGGTACCGGAGGCGAGGGCGCCCTGGACCGAACCGGTGGCGCGATGGTCGCCGCACACGTAGCGGCCCGGGGCGAAGCGACAGGTCCGGGTCAGCGGCCACGGCGGCGGCATCGCGGGCAGCGCGTCGGGGATCGAATACGTCGCGATCGGCTCCCAGTCGGCGGTGTCGACCCCATACACCGCGCCCAGATCCGCGCGCACCGCCGCCTCCCGACCCGGTCGGTCCGGGCCCAGTACCGACGTGGACACCAGCGCCCGCCCGTCGCCCGCGTACGTCGGCGCGACCTCGCTCACCACGCACGTCTGCAGGAACCGGCGCCGGGCGTCGAGCACCAGGGTGGGTTCGCGCAGCGGTGCGGCGTCGGTCGCGTGGTAGTACGTGGTCGCCGTGCGCCCCGCAGGCACCGTCAACCCGGGAAGCAGCCGCGCCGCCACCGCGTGACCGGTCGCCACCACCACGACCGGCGCGGCCTGCGCGGTCCCGTCGGCCGTCAGTACGCCTTCTTCGGTGACCCGCGCGACCGGCGTGTCCAGGCGGATCGTGTCCGGGGGCAGTGCCGCCGCCAACCGCTGCGGTAGCGCGCCGATGCCCTCGGCCGGCAGGCACAGCGTGCCGCGCAGCATGCTGCGCCACACCAGATGGAAGAACCGGCTCGACGTCTCCAATTCGTCTTCGAGGAACACCCCGGCCAGGAACGGCCGGAAGAACCGCTCGACCAACTCCGCCGAGACGCCCGCGTCGGCCAGCGCGATCAGCGTGGTGTGCTCGCTCGCGCGCCGGATCGCCGTCACCGGGCCCAGCAGGTCGCGCGCGCTCAGCACACCGAGCGCGAACAGGTCGCGCCCGGAGGCCAACCGCCCCGGCAGCAGGTCCGCCGCCTCCCGGGGCCGCCGGGTCGGATCGACGAAGCGCCACTGCGCCGACCCGTCCCGCACCAGCGTACCGGGGGTGAACGGCCGCAACCGCAACTCCCGCAGTCCGACTCGGCGACGGACCTGCGGGTAGGACGTGTTGAGCACCTGGAACCCGCGGTCGAGCAGGAACCCGTTTCGCCGATCAGTGCGCATCCGGCCGCCCACCCCGTCCGAGGACTCCAGCAGCCGTACCGACCACCCCGCCGCGACCAGGTCCGCCGCGCAGGCCAACCCGGCCAGACCCGCGCCGACCACGATGGCATCGCATCCCGTCATGTACCGCCCCGCTCCTCGGTGCCCGTCCGCGGACCCGCACCGCGCCGACCGTCCCCGACGCCCATACCCCGCAGCGCCCGGCCTACGTCGCCGACCCCCACCCACGTCACCCACGCGATCGCCGCACCCGTCCGCGCCGTGGCCGGGC
>NZ_JBEXCV010000316.1:0-3200 GCF_040605455.1 Embleya sp. NPDC005575
GCGACCGCGGCGCCGACCGGGCCGGCGGCGCCGACCGGCGGCGCACCCGCGACGAGTACCGCAACAGCCCTGCCCACGGTCGCCGCGTGGGCGCCCAACCCCGGCGACGTGCAGCCGCAGGTGAAGCAGCGCGCGGTCACCCTGGTGTCGGCTCTCGGCGCGTGGCCGCCCGGCGGGCAGGGGCTCGCGGCGGCCCGGGCGCGGCTCGCCGCACTGGGCTTCGCCCCGGAGTTGGCCGACCGGGCCGGTCCGCTGTCGGCCCAGGCACCGCAGGCCGTGCTCGAAGTGGTCGACGCCCAGTACGGCGGCATCCTGGACGACACCGCGAGTGTGCTCGTGGTCTGCCGTCGGTGGATGCGGGCCGAGGACGGGACCGTGACGGCGGACGGGTCGACCGTGGACGTGCGGTTGAGCCGGGCCGCGCCCGTCTGGACGGTCACCGCGCTGTACCCGTCGGATCCCGGACCGGCCGCCGCGTCGCTCTCCGCCCAGGCGAGCCGGATCCTCGCCGATTCGCGCATCACCCTGCCGCCCGCGGCAACCGCCGACGTGCGGGCCGGCGCCGTACACGCGTCCGTGTTGACCGCGTTGGAAACGCTCGCCGCCGACCACACCATCGACGTCAGCGTCCTGCGCTCGGGCCACCCGATCGACGTATTCGGCACCACCCGCCCCAGCGACCACCCACGGGGGCGGGCCGTCGACGTATGGCGTATCGACGGCCGAGCCGTGGTGGACCCGACCACACCGCGCGCCCTAGTCGAGGGCTTCATGCGGGCGGGCGCGGCGGCCGGCTCGTACAACGTGGGTGGCCCGTACCAACTCTCCGGCGCCGCGTTCTTCAGCGACCCGACCCACCGGGACCACGTCCACCTCGGGTTCGCCACGTGAGGTTGCCCCACCCGCAACCGGCGATGCCGGATTCGAAACGGGCCGTGCAGCACCGATGGGGTCACTGGCCCACGCGATCCGGCGTCGGGTCGCCGCAGCGGCGTATTATAGCTCTGGAACGGAAAGATGCCGGCGCCTCGGGAGCACGAGCCCCGAAAGACGTCACGCGCTCGTGCGACAGGCGGCCCCGTGTCGATGCGCGGCCTCGAGGGCGGCGCGAAGGCCGGTGCCCGGTGCGTTCGGCGAGACCGGCCGTCGGGTGGGCGCACCCCGGGCCGGGTGGTGTTGTGGAGGAGCCATGCGTAGCAGTGGCGAATCGACGTTGATGGAACCCGAAGCGTTGCAGTGCGCGCTGTTCGGCGTGCGATTTCCGGCCCGTCCGGAAGCCCTGACTGCGGCGGCCACGAACAATGGAGCCGCAGGCTGGGTCACCCGAGCCTTGGCGGCGCTGCCGGAACGTCCGTACGAGGGGCCGAACCAGGTGTGCATGGCCCTGTGCGGGCGGCACGCCGGAATGGACCCCGGTCTGTAACCACCCCCGGCGCTCGACCCGCCCCGCCGCCCGTGACCGCACCCACGCCGTCGGCCGGCGGAATCGGCCCGAGCGCAAAGTCCGGCTCCTCCGGTCTGTAGTCCTCCCGCCGCCGCACCATCATCCGGTGTCGCGCCGCCGCTCACCGCCGCACGGTCGAGGGAGCCTCGACCTCCAGATGCCGGCGGCCGGCCTTGCCGCGGTACTCCAGCACCACCCAGCCGAGCCCACCCAGCACCCGCGCACACCCGCGCAGCGCCGTCTCCGCTTGGTGCCGCGCGCCGCTTCCGCGTGGGCCCGGCCACTCCACCCGCGCGACCGCGGGATGCTCGGTCGCGGTGACGCAGTACCCCGTGGCCGTACGCTCGCCCCGCTCGTCGACCGCCGACGGCGATACCCCGGCCGCCTCCAACGACAGGCTGATCGCCCGCACCATCCGGACCCGCTCCCACTCGGCGGGCACCGCCCCAGGGTCCGCGTCCGCCGTGTTCACCACCACGCGAATCCGCAGCAGCGCGTCGAACGCCTCCCGCACCGCCGCCGTCCGCTCCGCCACCCCCACTTCCGCGCCCGTCACCGACGTCGGCCGCACCTCGGCGCCGGTCGCCGGCTCGAAGCCCCCCGCCGTATCCGTCCCGCCCCCGGTCACCCTGCTCCCTCCTCCGCTGCGCCCACCTTCGCCGGCCGACCCGGCGCCGTCGCGGACATCGTGGGAAAGACCATGCCCCCAGCGTAGGTGCGCGCGTGGGCCGCGCTCCCGATCGTTCGTTCACCGCCGCCCGGCCCGAGTTCAGCCGCTTGGCTCCCAGAGCCGACCCGGCGGCCGGACGCCGGCGGCAATCCGGTGGGCGGCGACCGGCAGCGGCAGCGAGCCCTTCGTGGCCTGGTTGATCATGCCGGTGAAGGACAGGCCGGAGCGCCGGGGCATAGGCCTGGAAGGCGCCGAAGAAGCCCTGATACACCCGGAGTCGGCCCTGCATCCGGAGGCTTGCAGGTGCCTGCCGAGCACCCTGGACGCGTGGTATCGATGCGCCGGCTCGATCCCGGCCACCGCCGAACACCTCAGCCACCACCGCAACACCGTGCTCCCGCGCCCGCACCGGGTCGAACACCTCGTCGGCCGGAGCCTGCGCCACCCCGCGCATGTGGCCCCGGCAAGGTCCGTGCCGTGGAGGCGGACGAGGGCACGAACTACCCGAAGCTACGGGGCAAACCCTGAAGGCGGCCAAGGTCCTCGACCCCACGTGCGCCCCGTACCGGAAGACCAGGGATGCCTGGGACGCGGTCTTCGTGCCGTCGACCTACGGCTCCTACTGCCCCGTTGCCCCCTGGCTCGTTGAATGCGTCCCCCCGCGCCGCCGAGGCGGCCCGGGGGGACGCACCCACGATCGGCGCGCCGGAGTCCCGCGATTTAGCCAGTATTTGCTGGCCTCGCCGGATCCCTTCGCTCAGGACACGTGGTCGTGTGAGTGTTTCGCTCGCTCGGGCACGAACCCCGGCGTGCACGGTCGGCCGCAATGCTCACAAGGCGAGCGGCACAAAGCCGGATTCGTGGTCGAGGTCTGCCTTCCACTCAAGGAGCCTCGATGAATCGCAGAACGACCACGGCCGGGACCGTCCTGGCCATGCTCGCCGGTTTGGCGATCGGCACGGTTGCCCAGCCGGCTTCCGCCGATCCGTCTCCCCCGCCCGGCTCGCAGTCGCTGGCGGTCTCCGCCGCCGACCGCGCCGCGGCCAGCGGTCTGGACTCCCTCGCCAAGGGTCCCGACGAGCAGTA
>NZ_JBEXCV010000317.1:0-3151 GCF_040605455.1 Embleya sp. NPDC005575
GGATCTGCCGTTCGAGCGGCTCGTGGAGGAGCTGGCGCCGGAGCGGGACCTGTCCCGCAACCCGCTCTTCCAGACCATGTTCGTGCTCCAGAACGCTCCGGACGGTGATGCCTGGAACCTGCCCGGCCTTCGCGTCGAACCGATTCCCACCACGACGCACGACGCGAAGTTCGACCTGTCCATGTACCTCGCCGAAGCGCCGGACGGCGGCCTCGACGGTGCGATCGTCTACACCACGGACCTGTTCGACCGGACCACGATGGACCACCTCGTCGGACACTTCAGCACCCTGCTCGCCGCGGCGAGCACCCGGCCCGACGCGCGGCTGTCGGACCTGGATCCGCTCGACCCGGCGGAGCGGCGGCGGATCCTCGTCGAGTGGAACGACACCGCCACCGACTACCCGGACACCGCGACCATCCACCGGCTCTTCGAGGAACGCGCCGAACTGTCCCCGGAAGCCGTCGCGGTGACCTGTGGATCCGACACCCTGACCTACCGGGAGCTCAACGAGCGGGCCAACCGGCTCGCCCACCACCTGCGCGCCCACCACGACATCGCACCGGATACCCCGGTCGGCGTATGCCTCGACCGCAGCCCCGAGATGGTCTGGGCGCTGCTCGGGATCCTCAAGGCCGGCGCCGCCTATGTCCCCCTGGACCCGGACCACCCCGCCGACCGGCTCGCCTATCTGGTCGAGGACACCGCGACGCCGCTCGTGGTGACGCACACGAGCCACGCGGACCGGCTGCCCGCGGGCACCGCGTACCTCGCGCTCGACCGCGACCGGGCCGCGATCGCGGGGCAACCGGCCGACAACCCCGTCCCGACCGCCGGGCCGCACGACCTCTCCTACGTCATCTACACGAGCGGCTCCACCGGCCGACCCAAGGGCGTGCGCATCGAGCACCAGGGCGTTGTCAACTATCTCGCGGGCATGCAGCACGAGTTCCCGATCACCGAGGGGGAGGGCTTCCTCCAGGCGACACCGCTGTCCTTCGACGTGTCCGCCTACGAGATCTTCTGGCCGCTGTGGCGCGGCGCGAACGTCGTACTGGTGCCCGGTTCGGAACGCCTGGACATGCGTCACGTCAACGGGTTGATGCGCGAACACCGGATCGTCGGCCTGCACTTCGTGCCCAGCCTGCTGGAGCTGTTCGTCGCCGAGGTGCGCGCCGAGGACTGCACCCACCTGCGCTACGCCTTCGCCAGCGGCGAGCCGCTCCAGCCGACCCTGGTGAGCCGGTTCGTCGAGCGCTTCCCCGGCGATCTGATCAACCTGTACGGCGCCACCGAGGTGTCGGTGGACACCACGTTCTGGCGTGCCTCCCGAATCGATCCGCTCGGCCCCGTGCGGGCCGGTCGGCCGATGATCAACCAGACCGTCTACGTACTCGACCGAGCCGGCCGACCGGTGCCGCCGGGCGTCGCGGGCGAGGTGTTCCTGGGCGGAGCGAGCGTGGGCCGCGGATACCACAACCGCCCCGAACTGACCGCCGAGCGCTTCGTGACCGACCCGTTCACGGGCGGCGCGGACGCCAGAATGTACCGCACCGGCGACCTCGGCAGGTTCACCCCCACCGGCGACCTGGACCTGCTCGGTCGGGCCGACCGGCAGGTGAAGCTACGCGGCGTGCGGATCGAACTCGGCGAGGTCGAGGCCATGTTGCTCACCCACCCGACCATCGGGAGTTGTGCGGTGGTGGTCCGCGAGGACAACCCCGGCGACAAGCGCCTGACCGCCTACTGCGTACCTGCGCCCGAGCGGACCATCGAGGTACCGGAGTTGCGGGCCTGGTGCGCCGAGACCCTGCCGCGCGCCCTGACACCGGCCGCATTCGTGGCACTCGACGCGCTGCCGCTCACCTCGAACGGCAAGGTCGACCACAAGACACTGCCCGCGCCCGACGGTGAAATCGGCGTCCGAGAAGTGGATTTCGTGGGCCCCGAGGGCGAGATCGAGGAAGAGATTGCCCGGCTCATGGCGGAGATTCTCGGTGTCGAGCGGGTCGGCAGGCATGAAAGTTTCTTCGAACTCGGCGGCCATTCCCTCCTCGCCACCCAATTGGTCAACCGAATCGAGATGTCGACCGGCGTACGGGTGAGTCTGCGGAAGCTTTTCCTGCTGCCCTCGATCGCCGGTATCAAGACCCAGCTCATCGAATTGTTCGAAACGGAAGACCAGCCGTCCCAGTAATCGTCGGAATCATCGAAATCGTCCTTTCGCGAGCGCGTGGATAGATGGGAAACGAACATCATGGGCGAGAAGTCACTCGAGGCACGGCTGCTGTCCCGGATGCGGCAGCGCGCGAACAGCGGCCGCATTTCGCGCCGGGAGACGTCCGGTCCGCTGCGTCTGTCCTTCGCGCAGCAACGACTGTGGTTTCTGGACCGGTTGGCACCCGGCGGCGCCGAATACCTCATACCGTTCGGCCTGCACGTCGAGGGCCCGTTGCAGCTGCCCGCGCTGGAGACCGCCCTGACGGGCCTGGTCGCCCGGCACGAGATTCTGCGTACCCGCTTCGTTGCCGACGAGGGGGGTGAGCCGACCCAGGTGGTCGACGCTCCCTGGCGGGTGACCGTCACCGAACACGACCTGCGCGATACGACCGACGCGGGCACCCGGGAGAGCCGGGCACAGGAGCTCCTCAAGGCCCGGGCGGGTCGACCGTTCGACCTGGCGACGGGCCGCCTGCTGCGGGCGGACGTGGTCCGGGTGGCGGACGCTGAGCAGTACCTGCTGATCACGATGCACCACATCGTCTCCGACGGCTGGTCCGAAGGCATCATCGGCCGCGAACTGCGAGATGGATACGCGGCGGCTCTCGGGGCCGGTACGGCCGCGGTGAAGGTGCCGGAACCGCCGGCCCTGCAGTACGCCGACTTCTCGCAATGGCAGCGCCAGTGGTTGACCGGTGATGTGCTCGATCGACAACTCGGCTATTGGCGGGCGGCGTTGGCCGGCCTGGAGCCGCTGGAGCTACCCACCGACCACCGGCGACCCGTGGTTCGGAGCGACGGCGGGGACGCGGTCACGTTCACCATCGGGGCGGAACTCGCGGATCGGGTGAAGGCGATCGGTGCGGGGGAGGGCGCGAGCCTGTTCATGACCCTGCTCGCCGTCTTCCAGGTGTTGTTGTCGAAGTACAGC
>NZ_JBEXCV010000318.1:0-3100 GCF_040605455.1 Embleya sp. NPDC005575
CCGCGACGCCGAACCCGCCTGCCAGGTCGCGTCCGTGCGGGTCGCGCCTCGGCCCACGCCGAGCGCCGCCACGGCCCCGATCAGGCCCAGCACGATCAGCACGATGCCGGCCAGCACGGCCAGCACCTTGGTGCTCGTTACCGGGGCGGCGATCAGCACAATGCCTGCGACGACGTCCAGGCTCCCGAAGAACACCACCCAGCCCCGGCCGGGCAGTCCGCCGGTGGCCGCCGCGCCCCAGGGGCGCACCCGTACGATCCCGCACCCGGCCCGGTCGGGCGCGTCAGCGTCGAATTCGGCTCGTCGTTCATGCCTCCTTGATAGTTCGGGGGCATGGTTCGCTCGGGGCATCGGCGGGCGTTCCACCCGATCGGATGACAGTGGCGCCCCCGAAGGTGTGGATACGTCGGGACCCGACCGCGACAACGCCGGTCGGGTCCCGCCGTACCGTCGCCGCCGGGCGCACTCGGCTCCGGGTCGCGCCGGCGCTCAGGTGGACCGCGGTCGTCAGCCGAGGAGCTTGACCGCCTGGTAGTACGTCCAGGCCGTGCCGTTGCACGTGGTGCGGGTCGCCCCGCCGTACTGGGAACACACCCGCTTGAGGTCCTCGTACAGGGCGCTGTCCACCCGCGCCTTGTTGGCCGGGAACGTGCCCGCCGCCTTGTAGTTGCGGTATCCGAAGTCGTGCCGGGCACAGGAGACCTGGAACGGGAAGCCGAACGGGTTGTCGGGAGAGCTGGAGCAGTAGTCGGTGGACCAGTCGAAGCCGTAGGCCGACCACGCGCCCTGGTCCTGCCGCGCCGAGTACCAGGCGTTGTAGCTGTTGGCGCTCGTCTGGGTCCAACCGGACAACACTTGGGGCTTGTCCGCGGGAGCGGCCTGGGCCGGCGCGGTCGCGCCGACTCCGGCGGCGACCGCCATCGCGGTGGTGGCAAGGATTGTGGTCAGCCGACGCATCGCATACCTCCAGGATGCCGGGCATCCCCGTACGGGACGCCGGGAGCAGGGGTGAGCAGCCGAACTCGGCCCGTCGAACTCCCCCACCGTCGACCCGGGTTGCGGGTCGAGCGAGGGAGGACGAAGAGCGGAACCCATCTCACCGGACGGAACGGCCGACCGTCCATGCCTCGACGTCATTACGTCGAGAAGGCACCCACCCGCTCCCTCCCGTTCGCCACGGTCGACATCGGCGACACGTGCGAACCGCGCACCCGGCGCCCGGCCCCGGCGGTCCGGCGACGGCGGCCCACTGTGATGGGTGTCGGGGATGCCGGGGGTGTCCGGTCGGCCGGACAGTCGCATCAGTCGCGGTGCCCTCTCCGCGCGCGGGAGCCGCGTAGGACGAGGGGGTGGCGGAACCGAGTCGAGCTCGGGCTGCTTGAGCAGTTGGAACCGGATCCGCGGTCCGTGCTCGTCGCGTGCTCGCAGCGTGACCGCCGCGGCGATGTAGCGCGGCCGGGACGGGCCGGGTCCTGCTCGGTGCGCCGACTCCCCGGCGATGGGGGCGACTTCCCGGCGACTTCTATCGCTGCTCCGCGAGCCACTGGTCGAAGGTCGTCGGGGCGATGCGCGCGCCCTCGGCCGGCAGCATGACGTCGCCGGCCATCGTCGGGCCGAACAGCGACGACCACGTCGGCACCAGCTTCACCGTGTGGCCGCGCGCCTCGTTCGTGCGCCGGGCCATGTCGACCAGGTCCTGGGTCTCGGGCCCGGCGACGTCGGCGTGGCGGCCCTGCGGCTCGCCGGTCGCGATCTCGGCGAGCACGTCGGCCACATCCGCGGGCGCGATCGGCTGAACCAGCAGCGGCGCGATCGGGGCCACGCCGTCCTGTTCGGTCCAACTCGCCACCATCGCGGCGAAGTCGTGGAACTGCGTGGCCGGGACGATCGTCCACGGCACCGCGCCCTCGGCGATCAGGCGCTCCTGCTCCCGCTTGCCGGCGTAGTGCGCGTTGCCCTCGACCCGGTCGATCCCGACGATCGACAGCAGCACGTGGTGTCGGACCCCGGCCCGCTCCTCGGCGGCCAGCAGGTTCCGCGTGGTGGTGCCGAAGTACGCCACCGTCTCCGCCCGATCGGTCGCCGGGCCGTTCGTCGCGTCGACCACGGCGTCGACGCCGGTCAGGGCCTCGTCGAGTCCGTCGCCGGTGACCAGGTCCACGCCGAGCGAGCGGCTGATCCGCACCACGTCGTGGCCGTTTCGCTCAAGGGCGGTGGCGGTGAGCGCGCCGATGTTTCCGGTCGCGCCGGCGATTGCGATCCGCATGATGATCTCTCTTTCTCTGGCTGCGCCGCAGATGCTATCACGGACTAAATAGGTCCACAATCTCTACGATAGACTGGGGCTCATGAAGCTGCCCGGGAGCACCGAATGGGTCTTGCACTGCGCCGCGTCGCTCGGCCAACTCGCCCCGGGGGCCAGTGCGTCGACGACCCAGCTCGCCGAGTACTACGACCTTCCGGCGCCCTATCTGGCCAAGCAGTTGAAGGCCCTGGTCCGGGCCGGCGTGCTGGCGGCGACCACCGGTCCCAGGGGCGGATTCCGGCTCGCTCGGCCCACCTCCCACATCACCCTTCTACAGGTCGTCGAGGCCGTCGACGGCACGTCCTCGCCGTACGAGTGCCGCGAGATCCGGCAACAGGGACGCGGCGCGCTGCCGGCCGACGACTGCCGGGAGACCTGCATCCTGGCGGCGAAGATGGCCGAGGCGTACGAGGCATGGCGCAGCAGTCTCGCCGGGGTCACGCTCGCCGACGTCATCGATTCGCTGCCGCCGACGGCACCGGCGCGTACCCGGGCCCGTCTGACCGGAACGACCTGACGCGCGGGGCGCACAGAGCGAGAGCGAGATCCGGCGATGAGTTCGGACGCCCGATCGGTCGGCATTTCGAACCACGGGCAGTCGGCTCGCCGGAGCACGGGGGCGGCGCGTCGCAACGGTGGCTTCGGGTCGGGCGCGCGGGTGGCTACCGGCGGGCGCGGCAACGGCTCTGGCGGGCGCGGGCGGGCCGGCCGAGTGACAGAAGATGAACAGCGCCGGGAGGATGAACGCGATCCAGGTCGGCACCCGGTCGAAGGTCAGGCCCATCCCGACGAGCA
>NZ_JBEXCV010000319.1:0-3089 GCF_040605455.1 Embleya sp. NPDC005575
GAACCCACGCCCGTTCGCCTGGACCAGAACCGCAGACGAGATCCTCGAACGCCTCGCTTCCTATCTGAAGCGAATTCCTGGCGCAGGACACTAGGTTGGTGGTTCCGGGCCCTTTCCGTCCGCGTCCCTGACAGGCGCGGTTGGGATGGGCCCGACTCGGTTGCCGGTGCTCGTCCTTGAACCTCGCGATTGCGGCGTTGTAGGTCGAACTGCCGATCGCGCGGGCCCGTGTGGACGTCGTTCTCCCCAACGCCCGGTCCGTGCGCAAGGATTGGCGGCATGGAGGATCGTGAGGAGCCCCGTTGTGACGCAAGCCGGATCCGGGTGATCGAGGACCAACACGAGGTCGTCCGGATGCGGCCTCGTATGTACTTCGGCGTGGAGCGTGAGGAGCCGGATCTTCCGTTGAGTGTGCTGCTGCGGGTGGTCGGCGACGCGGTCTGGGAGGTGCCGGTCGCGCCGGTGCTCAGTGTCGGGGTCGTGGTCGAGTCGGACCGCCGGTTCCGGGTGGAGGACGACGGCCCCGGGTTGCCGACGCGGTTGTCCGGACCGGTTCGGCAACAGGTTCCCGCCGCCGTGCGGATGTTCAGCGAGCTGGCGGTGGGGCACTGCCCGCCGCGCGGGGTGGGCGCTCTGGTCGTGCCGACGGCCGTGTGTTCGCGCGTGAGTGCGGACATCCGCAGCCAGGGCCGCGGCTACCGGGTCGATTCGGGCTTCCACCAGGAGACCCGACTGACCGACCTCGGCCCGGCCCAACGTCACGGAACCAGCCTGGAGTTCGTCCTCGACGACGACTACTTCCCCGACGGATCGGTACTCCCACTCGACCCCGCCCCCGCGATCGAGGCCATGCTCGACACGCCGACCTGGGACGGCAGGACCAGAGTCCGCAGCCGGGTCGACCTCCGTATCGAGGACCGACGCTCCGGTCGAGCATGCCTTCACCGAACTCGGCCTGCACCGGCTGGAAGCGAACATCCAGCCGGACAACACTGCCTCGCTGAACCTCGCCAAGCGCCTGGGCTTCCGGCGCGAGGGCTACTCGGCCGCCTTCCAGTTCATCAACGGCGAGTGGCGCGACCACGAGCGCTGGGCCATCACTGCGGGGATCCCGAACACGGCTGCTGTGCAACCCACTCGCCTGAATCAACCCGGGTGAAATCTCGAGAACACCGCAGGCGACGACCACCGGAGCACCCGCCCACTCGGGCACACGGCTTCGAGAACCGACAGGACACGAGGAGGAGAGGAACGGCATGGTCGACCGCCTGTATCTGCGGCATTCCACCGACAAGCAGACCAACGCCCGCCAGCTTCACGCCCTCGCCGACATCCTCAAGTCCGGCGCGCCGACGTACGAGGACCCGGCCACCTCCTCCCGCGTCTACGCGGTCGCCCGGGCCGGGTTCCGCCGACTGCTCGACGAAGCGGCCGTCGGCGACACGATCCGCATCGCGGACGCCGCGCGGCTGTTCCGCTCGACCAAGGACGTCATCCAGATCCGCGAGGCCCTCCAGCGGCGCGGCTTGCACCTGCGCATCGCCACCGGAGCGTGGTCCGGCTTCGACCTGGCGGCCGACGGCGCACCTCGCCGCCGGTCTGTTCCATGACCGAAGTGTCAGCGGGCCAGCCAGCACCGTTCCGAACACCCGGCGGGCTCCACACGATCGGATGAAGAACACCCGAAGTCCATACACCGTCGGGGCGCGCCGCGTCGGTAGCACGGACCACTGAGGCGACGGCGCCGCTCAACGTCTCGGATCGATCTACCCGTCGGCCTCGAACATCCGGTACGTCTCCTCCAGCGCCCCTTCATCGACCGGCTCGTCGCCGTCCGACGAGTACCCCACATCGCGCTCATACGCTGTCCACGCCAGCGCTTGGGCGTTCTCGACGTACAGGTGATAGTCCTCCGTCGGCACCAACTCCACGGAGTCCGCCAACCCCTGATGAACCAACTCCTCCTCGTTCAGCTCAAGGTGGCAGATCTCGCATTTGAGGCTCTTGGAGTGGAACGTCGCCTTTGCCGATTGCGTAAGACCATCCCCTGCCTCGGAGGGAACCAGATCCATCTCGACGTGGACCACCTCCCCCGAGTGCAGGACCGGGTTCTCGCACGCGGGGCAGATGTGGCCGCCGATCCCGTCGGTAATCATGGCCATCACCTCAGCCCACTGCTCGGGCCTGGAGAACTCCGACCGCCGCCGCGCATAGACGGCCTTCGCCCTGGCCACCTTGGCGCTGATCCGCACACGAAGAGCATCGTTGCGCTTGGCGATCAAGGACTCGCGAAGCTCGCCGTAGTCACCCCAGTACCAGTCGCTGGTGGTGTCGAGCCGGAGCGCCGCCAACACGGGATCGACCACCTTGATCACGAGAGCAAGGTTCGTGGCGGTCGCCGCGTGGTCGTGTATCGCGCAGTGGGCAACGCCGTTGCGGGCCTCCATGACGGGCCGGAGTAGCTTCGCGTCGATCGGGATCTCTGCCGTAAGGAGGTGTTTCACTCGGGTGAAGGCTTCCGACAGGCCGATGGTCTTGATCGTGGTGACCGGGGTAGTCCCGCGGCCGATCGCATGCAGGAGCGACAGGAAATTGTCGGGCTTGCTCTCGACCACCAGGACAGGATGCAGGGACGCCAGGTAGGACTTCAGCAGATGTTCGAGTGCGACACCCGCGTGATGAACCGCGAAGTCTTGCTCCTCTTCTCCTTGTGTGAACGCAGCCAGTGCCTTCTGCATCCAGCGGCGTGAGGAGTCGGCCAGTGCGCGAGAGTCGATCGGAGAGTCCACAATGTTCGACGCTATTACCGAACCCCCATCGTTCCCAGGGGGTTTCCCGCCCGGGCCATGGTCACTGCGACTTCTGGAGTCGCCTGCGCTATGTCTGAAGTCTCCTGCACATAGCGATCAAGTCCCGGATGGGATGGCGTTGACGCGGTTCTCGTACTCGCGTCGGGCCTTGTGCTGCGCGGGGATTGCCGGAGTGTCCGGGGTTCCGTCGAGGGGGCGGCAGCGGGCGAGGAACTGGCGGTGGACCGCGAGCGGGGCGCTGACGCGCAGGGTGTAGCCCTGGCCGCGTCGTACGGTCAT
>NZ_JBEXCV010000320.1:0-3059 GCF_040605455.1 Embleya sp. NPDC005575
CGGGCATGGCCACAGGCATGGGCACGACCGCAGATACGGCCGGCGGCGAAGGCAGCGCCTCGGCCGAAACACGACACCGATCACCTGTTGTCAGTCGTGCGGCATCGCGCGCAAGGCGTACACGATCGCGACGATCACGACCAGGAGGCCGGCCGGCCGGCCGATGTCGACCGGCGCGCCGAAGTGGTCCATCGAAGCAACGTGCTCGCACGTGCCGGCGGCGAGCTCGACCGCCGTGAAGGCATGCATCGCCCGCCACCGCTCCTCATTCGGGCCCTGGGGCCCGGTCCCGGCCGTATTCATGGGGACTTCCTCCTCGCCATCGCACTTCTCTCGAGTGGGCGGAACACCGCAACGAATGCGGCAAAGCGCCGAAAGACAGGCGACGGTGACGAGGGACCGAACAGGAGAATGATCAATTAGCCGTTCGGAGCTTTAGAATGACCTCTTGAACGGAGCGTACGACGGTTTCGGGCGGAGAACAAACGATCCCTGATTCACGGCTCAAGATCATTCGTTTTTGATTTTGATGGCGGTCCGGTTTTCACCGCTTCGGCCGGGATGAAGGAAAAAATATGTTCAAAACATGGCAGTTCGGTGCGCGGCCGAGCGGATTTCGATGGATTCCGGTCGCCGGGGCTCGGAGTCGGCTGGGAAAAGAAATTTTCGAGGATCATGAAATTGCTTCCCCGGCGGGTCTGCGGGTCGAAAATCGATGCGGGATGCACGAATTTCGAACGCATAACTGATGGCGTGTCAGACAACGAGCGCGCCGCAGGACGGGATGCTCCGAAACCACCCCGGTGGGGGCGCGCCGAAGGCGGCACGGGATGCGGGGTTGCGCGCGGGCTCGGATCCGGACGCGCTGCCCGGGTCAAAGACTTCGTGGTGTCGCTCGGTCGGCGTTCGAGGGCGCTCGGGCGGCCGGTTCGGTCGGATTCGGTGCGACCAGTGCCGGATGCGCGGACACGAAGTCGATGAACGCGGCGAGCGCCGGGCCCGGTCGGCGCCGGGCCGACCAGGCGAGCGCGGGCGTCCAGGCGGGCTCCGGGTCCAACCGCACCACGTGCACCGGTTGGCCCGGCTCGACCGCGACCGAGTGCGGCACGATCGCGGCGGCCAGGCCGAATCCGGCCAGGGCCCGGGCGGCACCGGTGTCCCGGGTCTCGAATCGGAACCGGGGCGTGGCACCGGCCGCCGCCAGCGCGGCGAGCACGATCTCGCGCACGACCGACCCGTCGGGGTACGCCACCAGGTCCACCCCGTCCAGCGCCGCCACCGGTAGCCGGCGCCGCCGGGACAGCGGCCCGGAAGTCGCGGTGATCAGCACCAGCGGCTCCCGGTCGAGCGCCCGATGGGCCAACCGGGCGTCCTCCAGGCGGCGCGACCTCGCCACGGTCGCCGCGTCCAGTCGGCCGGCGATCAGACCGTCGGTCGTCTCCTCGCCGGACATCTCCCGCAGGTCCACCTCGACCTCCGGATAGGCGTGGCCGAAGTCGGTCAGCACCCGGGCCAGGCGCACGGTCAGTCCACGCGCGCTGCCTAGCCGGATCCGCCCCCGGGTGCCGCCCGCCCAGCCGAGCATCTCCTCCTCGACCGCCGCCAGATCGGCCAGGATGCGCTCGGCCCCCACCAGCAGCGCCGCACCCGCCGAGGTGAGCTCCACCCGATGATGGTCCCGCTCGAACAGGGTCACGCCCAACTGCCGTTCCAGCTTGCGGATCTGCTGGGACAGGGCCGGCTGGGCGATACCGAGCACCTGCGCCGCGCGGGTGAAGTGCAACTCCCGGGCCACCGCGCGAACGTACTCGAGCTGACGCGAACTGATCATCGGCCGATCCTGCCACCCGCGGCGGGTGCCCGCCGTCCTCACATGGCGGCGACCCGCCGCACGATCTCCCGGCACACCGGGCCCACCTCGGCCGCGTCGTCGGTGGCCAAGATCCGAGCCGGCCGGCGGGCTACGTACTGGCCCTGCCCTACCCGATGTTCCGCTATCCGGACCTGTCCCGCGCGAAGGACGTGCTTGGCGGTCAGGCGACCAGTTCCCGGTGGTACTCCGTGGCCAGGGCGATCGCCCACCCAGTGCCACCACGCCGACCAGCGCGCCGAAGCGGTGGTAGCCGACCGCGCAGTCCGCGTCCCAGTCGCCCTCCGGGAGGCGGATGTCCGCGCCGCCCAACCCGGGCGCGCCGTACGACGGCCGACGCACCGCCGGTCCGCAGCCGCAGGTCGCGCCGAGCGAGGCAGACCGGTCCGACACTCGCGTCATACGTCGCGCCGGCGCTGTCGGCGGTGAGTTGCCTGAACGCCTCCTCCAGGCTCGCGCCGTGGGCGGTCACCTCGTGGACCAGATGGCTGATCGGGGACGCGATCCGGCGCGGGCGCGAGTATCGGGCCGACCTGCACGCGGCGGCGGCCCGGGCGGTGCCGGCCGAGCGGCGGTGAGGTCGTCGGCGACGAACGCCTCCTCGGCGTTGAATGCCGGGAAGACCCTGGCCATCGGTTCCTCGCCGGCGGGGCCGTCGGTTAGGGTGCGCCGCATGGACACTCGTGGGCTCGCCGCCGGGGTCGCACTGTTCGCGGCACTGCTATTGGTCGGGTGCGGGAGCACCGAGTCCGGCAAGGGTTCGGCGGTGGGTTCGGGGGGCCCGTACGCCCCGGGTGCGAGCCCGCCGGCCGCTGCCCCCACGGTCGCCGGCACAGCGCCCGCGGGCGTCGATCCCAGGTTCGTGTACGTCACCGACGTGCCCGGCTACGAGCTCGCGTCGCAGTCGGTCGGGGTGTACGGGGACGCCGGCTTCCAGTCGGTCTATGTATCTCCGCAGGGCCGGCAGATCCACCTGGGCGTGGACGCGGGCGACCCGGGCACCGCGGCTTGCCGGCCGAATCCGCCGTCGGGCGAGACGTGCGTGGCCGACGGCGACGCGTGGTATCGCCTTGCGTCGGCCGAGCACACCTACGCCCGCGCCGGCGACGGCCTGGTCGTGTGGGTGTGGGCCGACCCGAAGGAGGTCGACCGGGTCACCCTGCACACGGCGCTCCTCGCCGCCCGCCCG
>NZ_JBEXCV010000321.1:0-2751 GCF_040605455.1 Embleya sp. NPDC005575
CGTGCCGCTGCCGGATCCTCTCCCGTCGCTGTCGACGTTCCTGCGCGCGCTCCGCCGGGACCTGACCGCGGGGGAGCGGGCCGGCCACCGCAAGGGCCCCGAAGCCGCCCGGGCGTTGGACGTGTTCGCCAAGCGCCCCCGAACCTGGCGCAACCACACCTGGGAAGCCGACCACGTCCAGGCCCCGCTGCGGGTGACCGCCGACGGCGACCTCGTCCACCCGTACGTCACATGGTTCATCGACTGCGCGACCAAGGCGATCACCGGCGTCGCCGTCACCCCCGGCCCTCCGACGCGGGCCTCGGTCCTGACCGCGCTGCGCTCCGCGATCGTGCGCACCGATCCGTACGGGCCCTTCGGTGGGCTGCCCGAGCACGTGCGGTTCGACCGCGGCAGGGACTTCCTCTCCCGCACCGTGACCGCCGCACTGACCGCACTGGACGCGAACATCACCGTCCTGCCGCCCTACAGCCCCCACCTGAAGGGCAGCATCGAGAACCTCAACGGCGCCGTCGACAGCATGCTCTTCGCCGTCCTCCCCGGCTACACACCCACGCCCGAACCCCGAGGAGCCCACCGCCGCCGCGACCGGCGACTCGCCCCGCCCCCCATGTCGTTCCGCGCCTTCACCACCGAAGTCCTGCGGTGGGCGACCTGGTGGAACACCGAGCACCACCCCGCCGCCCTGAACGGCCACAGCCCGTTGGAAGCCTGGCAGGCCGACCCGACCCCGCTCAACGACATCCCGGCAGCGGACGTGTGGTCCTTCACGCTCGAGGACGACGGCCGCCCCCGCGTCATCACCAGCCACGGAGTGGCCTTCCGCAACCGCGACTACATCGCCGACTGGATGACCGGCCAGGCCGGCCGCGAGGTCACCGTGCGATTCATGCCCCACCACACCCACGAGATCGAAGTCTGCACCCCCGACGGCCACCGCCTGGGCACCGCACACCTCGCCGACCAGGCCACCGACGAACAACGCGCCGCCCTGCGCCGCGCCCGAGCCTCCCGAGCCCGCCGCCTACGCGCCGAGGCCAAAGCCGCCGCGCGACTGCGCCGGGACCGTTTCGCCCCCACGTCCACCCCCGCCGACGCACAACGCCTGGACACGATCACCGCGCCCGAGGCCGCCCGGGAACTGGCACGGCACCGCGAGGGTGACCTCGCCAAGCTCGCACTGCCCGACCTGATCCCGCCCGCCCCACCCCCACCCGACTGGGCCACCCCCGACGCCCTGAAGAAGACCACCAGGCCCGTCAGGCCCGCCGAACCCACCGCACCCGAACCGTTCTCCGCCCGTAAGGACCCCCGATGACCCGCCACTTGCCGCCCGCGCCCACCGACCAGTACGTCGCTCTCCCCGACGCGCGTCTGGTGGCCACCCGCGCGCTGCTCACCGTGCGGGAGAACCTGGCCGACACCATCGCCGCCCGCGCGATGACCTGCATCCACGGGGGAGCCGGCTTCGGCAAGACGGTGGCAGTCACCAGTTGCCTGCGCGAACTCGAACCCGGCGAAGACATCCGCCGCATCACCTTCCACACCCGCCCCACTCTCCGCACGGTACGCCAGGAACTGCACGCCGCCCTCGAACTACCGGGCCAATCCCCGCGCTACGCCAGCGAGTTCGACCAACTCCTCAAGACCGAACTCGCCACCCACCCCTGCACCCTCGTCCTGGACGAGGCACAGTGGCTCAGCGGCTCCCGTCGCCCTCGCCGCACTCTTCATCTGGCTCCGTACATGATCCAAGAACCTAGGTGTCGGCCGGTTCTGGGGGCACCACGCGCGTGAGTGCGAGCTGTCCAGTGTCTCCCGTACTGAGCCGTTGAGGCCTGGGACGCTCCTTGTTCTCAGCCTGACGAGCCACGTGTGCGTAGATCCAATCCAGAGGGAGAGCCTCATCCAGCTCATGAGGCGCCAAGCCACCGCGAAGGGCGTATAGAAAGTCGCCCGTGAACGCCGTAAACCGCTCGCTGTGAGGGGCCAGGGCATGCCGAGTAGGGCCTGTTGCGCACAGCACAAAAGTGTTGTCGCCGACTGCTCCAGTTCGCAGAGCACGGCCAGCAAAGTCGCAGTCCAAAATGATTACGATGTGCTCTGCCCCTGCGTTCGCCAACTCCTTCGCAAGCCTGGTGAATGACACCGCCGTGAAATACAGACTCGTATATTCGGACCTGGAAAGCGTCAGGTACAGGTCCCCGTCTTCATCCAGCAGGGAATGGCCGGAGTAGTAAAAGAGCAGGACATCGTCAACCGATCTCGTTGCGTCGGCCAGGGCGCTGCCGACGCTGGTGAGGTCTGCGGCGTCAAGCAGCACCGTGCATCGATCTTTATCGAAGCCACCCAGCACGGGAGTTGTGAGCGCATCCGCCACCGCCTCCACGTTCGCTTCTACAGCTGGCAACTGTGGCAGTTGAGTACTCTCGTAGTGCCCTGTACCCATCACGATGGCCCAGGAGCGTGAGCGGTCAGGGAGCCGCACTCTCCCCCATGGGGGGCTCTGAGGAGCGAAAGAAGGAGCGGGTCCTTGGTTGCTGGCCAGTGGAGGGTCGCCCTGATCCCGAGACCCGCCCTCTGATTCCTCAGCAGGCTCCGAGTCGTCATGGCCGCCAGCACTGGTACCTGATCGAAGCTTGTCCACCGCACGTTTTGGGCTTGATCCGGTTTGACGGACACCCTGTCTGAGGGCTTTGCCCCTCTTGGGAGGATGTCCATCATGGAGCGTATGGGGAAGAAGAAGCCTCG
>NZ_JBEXCV010000322.1:0-2733 GCF_040605455.1 Embleya sp. NPDC005575
TCGCGCGGAATGAGCGACCTGCGCAGGCTGATGACCGCAGCGCAGGAGAGGGAGGTGGCCACATGAACGGGAAGGAACACGACGAGTCACTCGCACGGCCGGGCGAACCGGAGCTGTCGAGTGATCCGGACCTGTCGAGTGATCCGGGGCTGGGTAGGCCGCCGGTCCCGGTGGACTTCGCGGCGCGGGTCCTGGAGCGCGTGGGCATCGGGCGCGAGCGATACGACACGTATGTACGTCTGGAGTCGGCGGCGGGCGGCCTGTTCGTGGCGTTCTCCCCGACGTCCGTGACCGGATCCGTGCCGGCGATCGAGGGGCTGACGGCCGAGCGGTTCGAGGAATTGCACCGTTCGCGCACCGGCCGATCCGCGATCACCACGAGCAGGCGCTTTCCGGGGCTGGTGACCGCCGTGCGTACCGGCCGAGCCAGGAAACTGCCGCTGGACTGCGGCCCCGACGGTTTGCCGGAGACCGATGTATTGCAGGCGATCCGGGTGATACCCGCCGGGCAACTGCGCCCGCTGTCCTGGATCGCGCGGGAGGCTTCGCTTCCCCCTGCCACGGACCTCGCCATGGTGCTGGGCGTGCTCGCCCGCAATCCGCTGGTCGTACTGGTGCCGTGCCATCGCGTGACGTACGAGAACGGGGTGCCGTGCGACGCGGCCTATCCGTCGAGCATCGGCGACGCGCTGCGCACGGCGGAGGGCATCGACATGATCGAGGTACGTCGGTGGGCGCACGGTGACGGGGCTTTCCTGGGCAGCGACACCACCCGTATCTACTGTCACCCCACGTGTTCCCACGCCCGGCGCATCACCCCGCCGCATCGCGTGGTGTTCACGAACGCGAGGGCGGCGCGCCGGGCCGGCTACCGCGCTTGCAAGAGTTGCCGCCCGCTGCCGACGTGAAGGCGGCCCCCCCGGGGGGCCTGTCGAGTCGGCGCGGTGTGCGGTGCCGTGTCGCCGGTGGTTCGTTTCTTCGTGCCGTTCGCCGAATCCGGTGTGCGATTTTCACCGCACCGGGCTCTGCGCGGATTCTGTCGTCGGGCGTGGTTCGGGCGGTCCGGGGGGTGGGGATCGTGTTGCCTCGGCGACGGTGGCGGGTGACCGTCACCGCCTGGGGGTCGAAGAGTTCGGTCCCACGTCCTTCCACTTCCGGCGGTGCGGTGCCGTCCACCGGCCGATCACCCGGTGCCACGTGGAATCGGCCGGGGGGCTCGGGGTGGCTTTGCGGACCACGTGCTTGACGTGGTCGGCCCGGCCGCGCGTGATCCGGTTGAGCCTGATCGGCACGTCCTTGGGGTTGTGCCGCGACGTTTTGTTCGTCGGGGCGCGGGTCTTGTCCTTGAGCCGCCGGATGGGCCGGTCCGCGATGGAGGTGTGGGCGTGTCACTTGTTCGTTCCTCGGCTGCGGCGCCACTGGATGTGGAACCCGTGGAAGTCGAACCCGTCCGCCGTGTGCGCCAGGTGCGTCTTGGCCTCGGACAGGCGAAGACCGGGTGCTCCGCGGGCTCTGCGACGGTCTTGGCGGGTGCGGGAGACGGGGTCGTGCGGGGCCGTGAACGTTGAGAGGAACATCGCTCGTTTCAGCGGCCGATTTCCCGTGCCGGGGGCGTGTTCGCCGCGTATGGGGGACCCGGAGGACTTCGTCGCGGGGGCCGGGCCCGGGTGGGAGGCCGGGTGGGCGGCGGTGGGTCGAGGACGGCCCGTCGCCGATGGTCGCCGTGAGGGTGGCCGCGGTCGCGACGCCGATTCCGGGCTTCGAGATCGAGACCCGCGAAAGGGGGTGGGCCTCCGGGAGCTCGCCGGTCCGCGCGTCGACGGCCCGATGTTGCTCGTGGACGGCGGGCGGGCGGGCCGGGGAGGGCACGACCGTGTCGTGGGTGGTGGTGCCGGGGACGACGACGAGTTTGTTCGTCGAGCGCGTCGAAGATGTCCGTCCGCGAGGCGTTCGGCCGTGCGCGGGGCCTTCGGGCGTATCGGGGACACGAGTCTGTGGCGTCCCGCCTCGCGCGGGGCGGGCGGGCCGTGTCGCTCCGGGCGGTGGGTGACGGCCGGGTGGTCCGGGCGGTGGGTGACGGCCGGGTGGTCCGGGCGGTGGGTGACGGCCGGGTGGTCCGGGCGGGGAGCGAGGGCCGGGTGGTCCGGGCGGGGGCGAGGACGCGTTCGAGGGAGGGGCGGAACCGGGTGAACAGGCTCCGGACGCTGTTGCCGGCGCGGTGGTGAACTTCGCCGGGAGCCTGTCGAAGACGGCCCGCGGCTTCGGTTCGCTGTTGGGCGGTCGCTCGTCGTGGAGGGTCTTGCCCGCGGTGGCCGGACCGCGGCCGTGGTGGTCTTGCCCACGTCCGGGCCGAGGAGGACCTTGATGTCACCGGTGTCGAACACGCACCCCTTTGAGGGCGGTCGTTTTGTCCCGGCCTCACGCCCTTGGCGCCGTGCGTGCGCATCCACGTGACGCAGACCAACCACCCTTCACAGGCCGGGCGTCGCGCTCGGCCGGGCAGTGGTCAGGCTTCTCGTCAGCGGTCGAACGGTGCTCCGGGCCCGGTGACACCACCACCCCCGGGTCATGGGTTCGACAGGGAGTGGAAGTCATGCCGGACCCGAAGGCCAGGAGCCCCGTTTCAGGGCCACGGAAAAAGGTAACTGTGATTGTTGGACTGCGGCCCGGGTCGGGTTGCTGCCAGGCTCGTCGTCGGCGTCCGGCATGACTCGCAAGGTAACTGACGACTCC
>NZ_JBEXCV010000323.1:0-2729 GCF_040605455.1 Embleya sp. NPDC005575
CGCGGGCCCGGAGTCGGCGCACCCGCCGGGCGCGGGCCCGGAGCGGGGGCAGGACGCGCCGCGGCGCCCTGCGGGGAACTGGGAGTAGTGGCGCCCTGCGGCGCGCCCGTGGGGGCGGCACGCTGGGGCCGGCGGGAGGGCCCGCCTTCCGTCTTGAGTGCTTCCGTCAGTTTGCGAACAACCGGCGCCTCGATCGTCGAGGACGCCGAACGAACGAACTCACCGAGTTCTTGGAGCTTGGCCATGACGACCTTGCTCTCGACTCCGAACTCCTTGGCGAGTTCGTATACCCGGACCTTTGCCACGTCGCTCCTTCTGGTCCGGGGTTGGTCGTCCGCCGGACCGTCACTACCGCATGTCTGTACTCATCGCGTACTCATCGAGTGCTCATCGCAATCTCGACCTACTTCCGACTCGCGAGGTACTGCTTCGCTGGACCTGTCCGACCGACCTCTGACAACCCATCACCGCTCAAATAAGCACGCAGTGGTGCCGAGTCCAGCGGCCCCGGCACGCGCAAAGCCCGAACGAACGCCTTTCGACGTTCCGCCTGGGCCAGGCACTCCGGGTCGGGATGCAGGTGCGCGCCCCGCCCGGGCATTCGGCCGCGGGGGTCGGGGACACAACTGCCCTTCACCGCCACGACCCGCAATAGGTCGGCCTTGGCCGCACGCTGCCGACAACCTACGCACGTTCGGCACGGAGAAGCAGTGATTTCCTGCTTTTCCGGCCTCGTACCAGGGCATGCTCGGCCATGCCTGCGACCAGACACGTTCAAGTCTACCGCTCCTCACCGCGACCTGGTTCGGTCGACCGTCCCCGGTCGTCCGATTCACCGGTCTCGGTGTCCGGCCGGATGTCGATGCGCCATCCGGTCAATCGCGCGGCAAGTCGGGCATTCTGCCCCTCCTTGCCGATCGCCAGCGAGAGCTGGTAGTCGGGCACGGTCACCCGGGCGGAACGCGCGGCGAGATCCACGATCTCGACCTTGCTCACCCGCGCCGGGGACAGCGCGTTGGCCACCATCCGGGCGGGGTCGTCCGACCAGTCGACGATGTCGATCTTCTCGCCGTTCAACTCGGCCATGACGGCACGCACGCGCGCCCCCATCGGCCCGATGCACGCGCCCTTGGGGTTGAGCCCGGCCCGCGTGGAGTAGACGGCGATCTTGGAGCGGTGGCCGGCCTCGCGGGCGATCGCGGCGATCTCGACGCTGCCGTCGGCGATCTCCGGGACCTCCAGCGCGAACAGCTTCCGCACCAGGTTGGGGTGGGTGCGCGAGAGCGTGATGGACGGCCCCTTGGGCCCACGCCGCACCTGTACGACATAGCAACGCAGGCGCATGCCGTGCGCGTACCGCTCGCCCGGTACCTGCTCCTGGGGCGGCAGGATCGCCTCGATGCGACCCAGGTCCACCAGGACGTTGCGGTTGTCCTTGCCCTGCTGGACCACGCCCGCGACGATCTCGCCCTCACGGCCGGCGAACTCGCCGAACGTGATCTCCTCCTCGGCGTCGCGCAGCCGCTGCAGGATCACCTGCTTGGCGGTGGTCGCCGCGATCCGGCCGAAGTCGTCCGGGGTGTCGTCGAACTCGCGAACGCGCTGGCCGGCCTCGTCGGTCTCGGTCGCCCACACGGTGACGTGACCGGTGGATCGGTCCAGTTCCACGCGCGCCTTGGGCAGGCTGCCCTCGGTGCGGTGGTATGCGATCAACAGGGCCGATTCGATGGCCTCGACCAGGAGGTCGAACTTGATCTCTTTTTCGCGCTCAAGCCCGCGCAGGGCGCTCATATCGATGTCCACGTCCTACGCCTCCTCGTCCTTGGTGTCGTCGTTGTCGGGGTCGATGTCCTCGACCTCGGTGTCCTCGTCGTCCTCGTCGTCCTCGGCGGCGACCGCCGGGTCCGCGCTCTTGCGGTTGAACTCGACCTGCACGACCGCCTTGGCCACCTCGTCGTACCCCAGCCGGCGCGGCTTGCCCTCGACGTCCAGCTCCACGCCCTCGGCGTCGCTCGCGCCGATCCGGCCGGTCACGGTGGTGCCGTCGTGCAGTTGGACCTGGACCAGCCGATCCGCCGCGCGGCGCCAGTGGCGCTCCAGCGTCAGCGGGCGGTCCACGCCCGGGGTGGTGACTTCCAACTGATAGGGCAGGCTGCCCAGTGCGTCGCTCGGGTCCAGCACGTCCGAGACGGCCCGGCTGACCTCGGCGACCTTGTCCAGGTCGACGCCGTCGTCGGCGGCCACCATCACGCGCAACACCCGGCGCTTGCCGGCGGGGGTGAGGGAGAGATCCTCCAGATCCACGCCCACCGCTGATACCACCGGCTCCAGCATCTCCCGCAGCCGGTCCAACGTGGTGGTGCTCATCCGGGTGACTCCTCGGCTGCGTGTGCTGTTGTCTCAGGTGCGTCGACCGCCGGGGCGGGTCGTGGAAGGACAACAGTATCCGGTCCGGAGCGGATCTCGCGCACGTCCGCCCGGCGTACGCCGGATGTCCGTCGAGGTCCGCACGCCCGCGGATGCGGTAGCGTCCGACACGGCCAGAGGCCGGCAACGGACATCACGGACGAGGGTCAGGAGCGGGACGCATGCGCGACGCGGGGCCGACGCGACGGGCCGTCCTCGGCGCCGTGGCCGCGGCGACGATCGCCGCCACGATCGCCGGTTGCGACGACGGCGGTGGCTCGGACCAGGGGCGGCGCAGGGCGGACGACGCGGCGCGGCAGCGG
>NZ_JBEXCV010000324.1:0-2695 GCF_040605455.1 Embleya sp. NPDC005575
CGGGTCGGCGCGCAGCGCCCGCGGGTCGGGGCAACAACCGACCGGGCACACGTCGTGCGCGGCGCCGAGCGCACCGAGCGCGCAGCGCGCGGGGACCTCGCCGCGCGCCGTGGCAGCGCGTTCGAGCACCAGCTCGCGCACCGCGCCGACGAACCTGGGGTCGGCGCCGGTGGTCGCGGCCCGGCTCACCGGCAGCCCGATCCGTGCGGCGGTCGCGGCGGCCTCCACGTCCAGGTCGTAGACCACCTCCATGTGGTCCGACAGGAACCCGATCGGTACCAGCACCACCGCCGACACCTCGTCGTCGCCGCCCAGTTCCACGAGGTGGTCGTTGACGTCGGGCTCCAGCCACGGCACTTGCGGCGGGCCGCTGCGGCTGGAGTACACCAGGTCCCAGTCGTGCTCGCGTCCGAGCACCCGTGCGACGCCCTCGGCGACCAGGCGCGCGGTCTCCCGGTGTTGTGCGACGTAGCCGCCGCCGGCCGGGCCCGCGGTGCGCGCGGTGACCGTGGGGATCGAGTGGGTGACCATCACCAGCCGGGCGCCGTCTTGTACCGGCTCGGGCAGTTCGGCCAACGCGGCCACCACGTGGTCCACGAGCGGTTCGACGAAGCCGGGGTGGTTGAAGAAGTGCCGCAGCTTGTCGAACGTGGGGGCCCGGTCGCCGACTTCGGCACGGGCTTCGAGCAGGTTCTCGTGATACTGCGCGCAGCCCGAGTAGGACGCGTACGCGCTGGTCACCAGGACCGCGGCCCGGCGGATCCCGTCGTCGGCCATCCGCCGCACGGTGTCCGCCAGGTACGGACGCCAGTTGCGGTTGCCCCAGTACACCGGCAGCCGCACGTCGTGCGCGGCCAGGTCGGTCTCGACCGCCGCGATCAGGGCGCGGTTGTGCGCGTTGATCGGGCTGGCGCCGCCGAAATGCGCGTAGTGGCCGGCGGCCTCCTCGAGGCGTTCGCGGGGCACCCCGCGTCCCGCGGTCACGTTCTCCAGGAACGGGAGCACCTCGTCGGGGGCGTCCGGACCGCCGAAGGAGAGCACCAGGAGCGCGTCGAACGGACTGGGGTCGGGGGCCTGGGTCGCGTGCATGCCTGTGATCCTCGCATCGCGGACCCCGCGGTCCCCAACTCCCCCGCCCGCGCGGGCGTGAGTTGCGGCGCAACCACGCGCGACCCCTTCCCGGTCCGGTGACCGGCGAGTAATGTCCGGCTGATCCCACGGCGACCCCAGGAGGAACCCGTTGAGCAGCGCCACCCCCGCCGTCTCCAAGACGCCCCCCACCTGGCGGAACTGGTCCGGGAACCAGTCCGCGAGGCCGCACTCGGTGCTCACCCCGAGGTCCGCCGAGGAGATCTCGGCCGCCGTGCGCCGGGCCGCCGGGCGCGGTCTCGCGGTCAAGGCCGTCGGCGCCGGGCACTCGTTCACCTCGGTCGCGGTCACCGATGGGGTGCAGATCCGGCCGGAGGGGCTGACCGAGGTGCACGCCCTCGACCGCGCGGCGGGCACCGTCACGGTCGGGTCCGGGACGCGGCTGCGCGACTTCAACACGCTGCTCACCGGCTACGGCCTGGCGCTCACCAACATGGGCGACATCGCGGTGCAGAGCCTGGCGGGCGCCACCTCCACCGGCACGCACGGCACCGGGCGGGCGTCCGGTTCGCTCGCGGCGCAGATCCGGGGCATGGAGATCGTGCTGGCGGACGGCGAGATCACCACGTGCTCGCCGACCGAGAACGCGGAACTGTTCGCGGGCGCCCGAGTGGGTCTGGGCGCGCTGGGCATCGTGACCGCACTGACGTTCGCGGTGGAGCCGAGCTTTGTGCTGGAGGCGCGCGAGGAACCGATGAAGTTCGACGCGGTGCTGGCCGACTTCGACGCGTTGTGCGCCGACAACGAACATTTCGAGTTCTATTGGTTTCCGCACACCGACAACTGCAACGTGAAGCGCAACAACCGGATCGAGGGACCGGCGAAGCCACTTTCGAAGGCGCGTTTCCTGCTGGACGACGAATTGTTGTCCAACGGCGTGTTCTCGCTCGCCTGCCGGGTGGGTCGGCGCGCGCCGAAAACGGTGCCCTCGATCGCACGGCTGTCCAGCCGCGCGTTGTCGGCGCGGACCTACTCGGACACCTCGCACAAGGTGTTCACCAGCCCGCGCCGGGTGCGCTTCATCGAGATGGAGTACGCCCTGCCGCGCGAGGCGGCGACGTCGGCGCTGGCCGAGGTGCGCGCCTTCGTCGAGGCCGCCGATCTGCCGATCAGCTTCCCGGTCGAGGTGCGGGTGGCCCCGGCGGACGATCTGTGGATGTCCACGGCGTACGGCCGCGATACCGCCTACATCGCGGTGCACATGTACAAGGGGACGCCGCACGAGCGGTACTTCACCGAGGTGGAGAAGATCATGGTCGGGCACGGCGGGCGTCCGCACTGGGGCAAGATGCACACCCGCGACGCGGACTACTTCGCGAAGCTCTACCCGAGGTTCGCCGACTTCACGGCGCTCCGGAACCGGGTGGATCCGGAGCGCCGCTTCGGCAACGACTACCTGCGTCGGGTGCTGGGCGACTGAGCCGCGGCGCCTAGCCGAGTTCCGATCCGAAGCCCGCGTTCGACGTCCGGTCGCCGTGTGCGGCGCCCTGACCGGTGCCGCCGGCGTCGTTGCCCGCCGCCGCTCCGCCGTTCGCCGCGCCGCCGC
>NZ_JBEXCV010000325.1:0-2644 GCF_040605455.1 Embleya sp. NPDC005575
GCCGGCCGCGCGGGCGGCACCGGCGGATCCTGGGCCACCCGGTCGGGATCGGCGCGGCCGAGGCGTTCCGCGGTGGCGCGCAGCATGCGCAGTTCGGCCGTGCAGGACGGGCAGCCGTCCAGGTGCGCCCGGGCGGCCACGGCCTCGGCGTCCGACGCACGTCCGAGTGCCGCCATGCCGAGCAGCGGCCGGAAATGCGCGCACTGCCGTGACTGCTCACCCGAGGTCATCGTCCCACCCCATTTCCTCCAGGATCAGGCGCAGGGCCTTGAGTGCGTAGAAGACCCTGCTGCGCACCGTCCCGACCGGAATGCCCAGGTCGGCGGCCACTTCCGCGGCCGCGCGGTCCCGCAGATGCACTTCCACGAGCACCGCGCGGTGCTCGGGGCTGAGGCGGCGCAGCGCCTCCTCGACCTGCATGGCGTCCAGCAGCCGGTCCCACGGCTCCTCACCCGGTTCCGGCGCGGCGCCCGGGTCGGCGTGGCCCGCGTCGACCGCGACCAGTTTGGGTCGGACGCTGCGGGCCCGGGCCAGGTCGATCACCACGTTCCGGCAGATCGCGAACAGCCAGGTCCGGGCGGATGCCAGGCCGGAATCGTAGCGATCGGCGGCGCGCCACGCGCGGACGAACGTCTCCTGGACGGCTTCCTCCGCCAATCCGGGATCGCCCAGCGAGCGGCACGAGAACGCGAAGAGTTCGCCGCCATGCCGCTCGTACAGCGCGCGTACCTCCGCATCGGTGTCCGGCCGTGCCCGCTCCGCGCGCGCCCCGGCGCTCCGGAGCCTCCACCGCATACCGCCTCCATCCGGGTGGGCCGTGACGAGCCCGAGTACTCGCCGCCCGGGGTTACGGACGGCACGGCGCTCGCGTTCACCGCCCGGCGGACCCAGCGCCGGGCAGTGCCGCGCGCCGGGTCCGTCCGCAGAGCGCTACCGGCCGAACGTGGTGCTAGCCGAACAGCGTGGGCAAGCCCGCCAGCCCCCACCCGGCCACCTGGCGGCCCAGCGTGGCACCGGCAAGGTCCGAGTAGCGGAAGTGGACGCCTTCCCAGACGCGCGCATTGATGTTGTCACGCGTCATTTCGTGCCAGTGCGCGTAGGTCCGGGTCACGCCGTCGGGGCTGCCCAGAGTGACGGGGGTTGCCGGACCGGGTCCGGCCAACGCGGTCAGCACGGCCTCGGCGGCGCCCGCGAACGTGCAGTGGCCGCCAGGGTAGTCGGGGTGCCGCGGGGTTGCCACCAGCGGTTCCCACGTCGGGTCCGGGTCCACGGAGCCCTCGCGGATCGCGGTGACCGGGCGCCAGCGGGTGTAGACGTACTTGGCTTCGAAGACGGCGATCTGCGCGTCGACGCTGATCGTGTGGAAGGCGGCGACGAGCCGGGCACGGTCGCGTACCGAACGCGGGCGGGGGTGGGCGACCGCGGCGCGCAGGGCGCCGGTGAAGCCGGCCAGCGAGGACTGCTGCCAGAACAGTGCCGTGTCGGTCTGCTCCGGCGTGCGGAGGCTGCCGGTCTTGCGGCCGTAGGCGCGGATCTCCGCGAGGTGGGTCAGGTAGGTGTCCGAGCCGAGGTCGGGCGCCGGACCCGGCCGGAAGCGGTCGGCGCGGCCGAGGAGGAAGGTCCGGCCGAGACGCTGCCCGAATTGAACGGCGGGCTTGGTCGGATCGGGCGGCGTCGGGCGCCAGATGCCCGGGGCCACCGGCGGCGGCGTGTAAGGGGCGTTGACCTGCTCCGGCCGCAGACCGTCGCCCTCGCGTTCGGCCACCGCACGCGCCGCCTGCCGCTCGCCTGCCGCGATCCCGGCGGACGTCCGGCGCCCCGCGGGCAGCCGCGCGAGCGTGCGGGCGAACGCACCGTCCAGGAACGCGGCCTGATCGGTGCCGGGGAACAGCGTGCGCAACGCGGCGTGCACCGCGGAGGCCACGGCGGCGTCTTCGAAGTCCCGGTCCCGGCCGTACTCCAGCGCACGCGCCGCGGCAAGCCAACCGATGCCCCACGCGCGGCTGTTGGTGATCTGCGTTGGGGCACCCCAGGAGGCGATGACGGCGGCGGTGGTGTCGTACCACTCGATGACCACGTCGGGGCGGGACGTGCCGTCGAGCGTCTCGGTGCCGGCCCGCGTGCCGGCCCGATCGGCCCGGCCCTCCGCCCGCGCCGGCCCGGCGGCACCGAACGCGACGGCGACGGCGGCACCGGCGCCGAGACCGATCAGCCGGCGCCGCCCCACCATGCCGGATTTCGGCGCTTGCGCCCCGGCGTCGCCGGGGCGCACCCCTGCGGTCTCGTCGTCCCTGAACGCGTTCATGGTCTGCCCTCCACATGTCACCGACGTTGTCGGACAGGGGATACGGAGGGCGCACCCGAAACGTTCAGCACACCGCGCCGGACCGGCGGTGCCGTCACGCGACAGGGTGGTCCCCGTACAGCGCCGCCCGGCGGGTCGCCTCCGCGACGCGTTCGCGCGGGTGCGGCGGTTCCAGCACCTCGGCTTCCGGGCCGAAGCGGGATCTGCTGGTGGGTGTGTTCCCGTCGGGCAACAGCGGGCCCACGCGGGTCTGTTGCGGTGCCACGGCCGTTTGAGGAGCTGCTCGTCCCGTGGGGCCGCGTTGTGGTGGCGGGCTCACGGGACGAGCCGGTGTGGGTT
>NZ_JBEXCV010000326.1:0-2260 GCF_040605455.1 Embleya sp. NPDC005575
GCCCGCCGGCCCCGACCGGCGGGCACGGACGGGCACGGGCCGCGGCCCGTCGCGGCTACTTGCCGAGCGCGTCCAACTGCTCCAGGAACCACTGCTGCGGGCTCAGCGCGACCGCCGCGGCGGCCAGCCGCCTGGTGCGTCGCAGCCGATCGGCGGGTTCCATCGTGAGCGCCGTATGCAACGCCTCGGTGGTCTGTGACACGTCGAACGGGTTGACCACGATCGAGTCCTCGCCGAGCTCCTCGAACGCGCCCGCCTCGCGGGAGAGCACCAGCGCACAACCCCCGTGTGCCTCGTCCAATAGCGAGACCACCGGCACCTCCTTGGCGACCAGGTTCATCCCGTCCCGGATCGGGTTCACCAGCGCGACGTCGGCCAGCCGGTACGCCGCGAGCGAGCGCGGGAAGTCGTCGTTGACGTGCAGGATCAACGGTTGCCAGTCGCCGGTGCCGAACTCGTCGTCGATCTCCTTGGCCACCCGCTGCACCGCCGCGGTGTACTCGCGGTACTCCGGCAGGTCGTGCCGGGAAGGGTAGGCGAACGCGACGTGCACCACCCGGCCGAGCCATTCCGGTCGGGTGCGCAGCAGTTCCCGGTAGGCCAGCAGGCCGCGAACGATGTTCTTGGACAGTTCGGTGCGGTCCACCCGAACGATCACCTTGCGGTCGCCCACCGCCTCGCGCAGTCCGGCGAGCCGGGTGTCCACGTCGGCGCGCGACGCCCGCTCGCGCAGGAATTCGGCATCCGCGCCCAGCCCGTGCACGCCGATCTCGGTCACGCGGCCCGCGTGCGTGACGGTCATCGCGTCCCGGTCCACCGTCGCGCCGAGCACGTCGGCGCAACAGTCCAGGAACGCGAGAGCCCAGCGCCGGGTCAAAAAGCCCGCGTGGTCGGCGCCGAGCACGCCCTCCAGCACGAACCGCGCGATGTCGTCGGGCAGCAGCCGGAAGTAGTCCGGCGGCGCCCACGGGGTGTGCGAGAAGTGCCCGATCCGCAGATCCGGCCGCAGTCGGCGCAGCAGCACCGGCACCAGGGTCAGGTGGTAGTC
Source organism: Embleya sp. NPDC005575 (assembly GCF_040605455.1). Lineage (NCBI taxonomy): Bacteria > Bacillati > Actinomycetota > Actinomycetes > Kitasatosporales > Streptomycetaceae > Embleya > Embleya sp. NPDC005575. The sequence goes on from NZ_JBEXCV010000326.1 coordinate 1,049, forward strand.
CTGCACGACCACCTTGGCGCCCTCGGCGGCCTCGTCGGCCAGCGCCTCCGCGAAGGCCTGGTTGTACGCCTCGTAGGAGGCCCACTCCCTGCGAAAGCGCGCGTCGAAGACCGGCTTGGACGGGGTGTCGTAGAGCAGGTGGTGGACGAACCACAGGGTCGAATTCGCTATGGCGTTGTACGCCCGGGCGAAGGTGCCGGGGTCGATGTCGAGCATCCGCACCGCCAGGCCGCCGGTGTCGTGACCGGCGAGATCCAGCCGGCCCGAGGGCGCGGCCCGGGTCGCGGTGCGATCGGCCTCGCCGAGCGCCGAGCACACCCAAACGGCGCCGGTCCCCTGCCCGGCGGTGGACAATCCGGACACGAGTCCGCCGCCGCCGCGGCTCACCGAAAGCGAGCCGTCGTCCTGCAGGGAGAAGGACACGGGACCACGATTGGACGCGACCAGGACACCGGCGGGAGGGGGAGCACTCATGCCCCGACCCTAGCCACGCATCCCGGTGCGCAAACCCGACCCGATCGCACCTCCCACCCGAACGGTGTGGCGAGTATCACGCGGGCTTGTCATTACCCGCAGTAGCGAGGGTGTGCTTTCTCTTGATTCCTCGGGCCGATCGCTCGGATGCGAATGGGTGGCTCGGCCCGCTCACTCGATCGACGAATCGGGCTCGAATCGGGCAACGGGGCAAGGGGGAATCGGGTATGCGGAGCAATCGTGGCCTCCATGTGGGTGCCGTGGCCGCCGCACTGGTCCTCGCGGCCGGCGCGGCGCCGGCGGTCGCCGAAGGGGACGGCGCGTGCAACGACGGGGACGCGTGTCTGTACTACAACTCGAACACCAAGGGCGCACGTTTCGACCATCGATACAACGTGGCCAACTACGCCGGCTACACCTTCATGCGGTCCCCGGACGGCAGCAGCGGCACGGGGGTGCCGGTGAAGAACAACGCCGCGTCGGTGTGGAACAACGACCCGACGCACATCCTGCGGATCTACTACGGCAGCAACTACCAGGGGCCGGTCCAGGAGATCGGCCCCAAGTCGACGGCCAATCTCGACCCGGCGCTGAAGAACAACAACGCGTCGGGCAGTTGGACCGCGCAGTAGGGCGTCCACGCCGCGGGCCGGCCGTGATCGCCCTGCTGTGCCTCGCCCTGGCCGCCCTGGCCGGGTGCACCGCGGCCGGCCACCGCGGCGACCGCCCGCCCGCGGC
>NZ_JBEXCV010000327.1:0-2250 GCF_040605455.1 Embleya sp. NPDC005575
AGCCACGATCGGCAGACGCCTGAAAGCCACACCCGACACCTCTGGGTGGGAGAACCCTACGAATGGCTCGCCCTGCCCATCAACAAGGTAGGGACGCCTGAGCCGAGCCGACACAGGGGCCGGGGCAGGAGCCGGAACAGGAGCACCGGATGCGGCGTGTGTCACCGCCCGCCGCCCGCGCCCTACCGCTGCTGCGTGCTGAACCGCATCAACGCCCCCAGCACGTCAACCGCCCCCGGCAGCCCCCGCTCGATCGGATCCGGCGGGACCGCCCAGCGGGTGCGTTCGCCGCATGCGGTGGACGAGGGCGGGGCCGGTACGAAGTGGCCCACCGCGTGGTGGCGGACGTCGAACCGGGCCGTGTCGTTGTGGTCGACCGTGTACCAGTACAGGTTGCGCGCGCCCGGGTCGACCAGGAACAACAGCCGCTCACCCGGTAGATGCAGGACCGGCCCCAGCGGCAGACCCATCACCTCGAGTTGGTGGATCGCCGCGTAGCCCACCTTCGCCGGGGCGTCCAGGACGTCGAACTCCAGGCCGCTCGCGAGCAGGACCGTGTACGGCTTCGCGCTCCACCATTCCCAGACGTCGTCGGTCGATCGGGTGGCCCGGGTCAGCCCGGGTTCCGCGGCGGGGTGGGCGCCCGGGTCCGGGCAATCGGTGTCGCCGCACGAACATCGGCCGTCTTCGACGTAGGCACCGGGCAGCACGGGCCACCCGCGATCCACGACGTAGAAGAGAGCGGCGGCCTGGAGCGCAGCTCGGGTGCGTTGCCGCACAAGCATGTTCGTTCCGTTCCTCACAACCGCGATGACGACGGGATGTCGTGCGCGGACAGGTGTACTCCTACGAGTACACCGCCCGAAGCGGATGCCGAACAGATCCGCAACGCGGCCCGACCGTGCCACTTGTGGTCCGCTTGGTCCACTGCCGGCACGCTTCGCCCACGGCCTGACCCGACGTCAGAACCACGACCGCGACCCCCGCCGCCATCCGCCCACCGCCGCCGTCCTCACGAGGCCACCGACGACCTCACGCGGCCCCGGCCTCACGAGGTCAACGGCAGCTTCAACACCAGCAGCAACGCGATCAACTCGACCGCGACACAACCCAGCGCCCGAGGCCACGGCAACTCGTGCACCCGCGTCATCAGCATCGTCAGCAGCCACGCGGTCAGCGCGAACGACGCGATGCCGATACCGGCCACGATCGGATTGTCGTCGGGTGCGAACAGCGCGACCGCCAGCCGCGGCGCGTCCGCGATCCAGACCAGGATCATCGACAGAGTGATGAACGGCATCGGCGACCCGTTCCCGCCGAACTGGGTCGCGAGCGCGTGCGACACCAGCCCGAGCAGCGCACAGAACGCCGGCACCATGACGATCACAATGCCGAGCGCGGGCACGCTCGTACTCAGCGTCGAGTCGACGAGTTCCTTGCGGGACGCGTCGTTCGCGAGCACCGCGAGTGCGCCGCCGAGCGCGGACATGATCAGGGCCAGCCACCACACCGCCTGGTCGCGGACCGCGTCCATGGTGCGCAACGGGCGCAGGGCGAACCCGCTCAGCACCTCTTTCCAGTGCAGGTTTCGCGGCGGCGGGCCGCTGTATTGCGGCGGCTGTGGGTACGGCTGCTGCTGCCGAGGCGACACCGCGGGCGTCACCGTCGTGTACTCCTCCGGCGGCGCCCCGTAGATGTACAGGCTCGTCTCGTCCGGCAACGACAGCGGTCCATAGTTCGGGTCACCCGAGCCGCCCTGTCCACCCTGCGGCGACGAAGGCGGTGGCGGCGGTGGCGGAATCTGCTGCCCGTAGCCCTGCTGTCCGTCATGGCCTTGTTGCCCGCCATGGCCTTGCTGTCCGCCGTAGCCCTGCTGCCCATACCCCTGTTGGCCGCCGTACGGATCGCCGTGAGCCCCGCCATGCCGAGGTGGGTAACCCTGGCCGGCAGGCGGGGGCTGTTGCCGGTACGGGTCGTAGGGTCCATTGCCAGTCACATCAATGACGGTACCGGCAGTCCGACCCCCCGCGTCGTCCCGGGACGGTCGTAATTCGGGCACAAAAAAGTGATCGCCGCCGACCCTCCCGAAGGAGAGTCGGCGGCGATTGCGTCACCCGTCACACGAGCCCTACTTGGCCTCCGCGTCCTCCAGGGTCTCCTCGGCCGCCGGTGGTTCGGGGAGTTGCACGGACTGCAACAGCAGTTGTGCCACGTCGACGACGCGGAGTTCCTCCCGGGCCTCGCCGGCCT
>NZ_JBEXCV010000328.1:0-2165 GCF_040605455.1 Embleya sp. NPDC005575
GTGCGCCTCGCGGGTGCGCGTGCTCAGGACCCGGCCCGCGGACATCGGCGGGCCAGCACCGCGCAGGTCGCGGCGACGAACAGCACGGCGCAGCCCGCGAGTACGGCCCAGCCGAGCGCGGGTGGGTGATCGAAGCTGTCGCCGTAGGAGGCGAGCAGCGGCGGACCGAGCGCGGAGCGGCTGTGCGCCCAGCGCCCCGGCAGGTCCAGATCGCTGCCCAGTGCCTCGAACGCCCACCGGTTGGTCATCGCGTAGCTGAGCGCGTGTCCGAGCACGGGCATCCGGGGCACCGGCACGAACGCGCCGGAGAAGAGCACCTGGGGAAAGCACAGCAGCGGCAACATCAGCGTGGCCTGGCCCACCTCGGTGACCGCCGCGGACGTCAACAACCCGAGCGCGAGCGCCGCGGCGGACGCCGACAGCAGCGTCGTCAACAGGGATCCGTAAACCCCCCAGGACGCGGCGGGCAGCCGGTCCAGGGCGCGCAGCACGGCCAGCAGCAGCACGTCGGCGAATGCCAGGATCGGCAGCAGCACGGTGAACTTGGCTGCGACGTAGGGCCCGATCCGCAGCACGGTCAGCCGTTCGCGGCGCACGATCGGCAACTCCACGCAGATCTGCAACAGGCCGTAGGTCAGCCCGAAGAAGAAGCCGCCGAAGGCGATCCAGAACAGGATCATCGCGGCGCCGGACGGACTGGGGTCGGCCGGGTCGAACGCGCCGGGTCGAAAGAGCATCGCGAACATCGCCACGATCACCAGTGGCGAGCCGATCAGCATCGCGGCGGCCAACCGGTCGCGGGTGATCAATTCGAGGTCGCGGCGGGCCAGGATGGACCATTGCCGAAGCGCCCGATCGGCCTGCGGCGCGGACCGATCGGGCGCTTCGCCAAGCTCCGGCCCCGGCCCCAACTCCGGTTCCAGGGCCCCTACTTCCGGCTCAAGTTCGAGTTCCGGCTCGCGTTCCGCATCCGCGCCGGCACCGCGCGAGGCCACCGCCGCGTACACGTCGGCCTCGGTCTCGACGCCGAAGTGGGCGCGCATCGCCCGCGGGTCCCCCACGTACGCGAGCCGCCCGTCCGGGGCCAGGAACACCACCCGGTCGCACGAGACCAGGTCGGCCGGCGCGTGGGTGGTCAGCACGACGGTGGTGCCGGCTCGGGCCAACTCGCGGAGCACGGACATCAGTTCCGCCGCAGCGGCCGGGTCCAGGCCGGACGTGGGTTCGTCCAGGAACAACGCCCGGGGCCGGGTCAGCAACTCGACCGCGATGCTCGCGCGTTTGCGCTCGCCGCCGCTGAGCGCGCCCACCCGCCGGTCCGCGCACGCGCTCAGGCCCAGCGCGGCCAGCGTGCGGGCGACCGCGGCGTCCACGCCCTCGTCGACCGGCTCGCGCAGCGCCGCGGCGTAGCGCAGGCTGTGTGCCAGCGGCAGCGCCCGGTGCAGGATGTCGTCCTGCGGGACATACCCCAGACCGCGCGCGTCCGGTCGGCCGCCGTCGTGGCGCACCTCGCCCGCGCTGGGCAGCCGGATGCCCGCCAGGGTGTCCAGGAGCGTGGTCTTGCCCGATCCGCTGCTCCCGGCGACGGCGGAGACCTCACCGGCCTCGGCGACCAGCGAGACGTCCCGAAGTACGGTGCGTCCCCCAACCGTTCGGCTCACCCCGCATGCCGCGACGCGTACTCCGTGTTCCCCCACGACCACCCCCGACGGCATGCCCCCGAAATACCGAACGGACCATGTATAGCCCGTCCGACTCGACGAGGGCACCCCGCTCGGGGCTATCCGGCGGGGGGTTCGTCGTCCACCAGGTGCATGCGGTGGGCCAGGGCGGCGGCTTCGCCGCGCGTGGCCACCTCGAGCTTGGCCAGGATGTTCGACACGTGCACGCTGGCCGTCTTGACGCTGATGAACAGGGTCTCCGCGATCTGCCGGTTGCTGCGCCCCTCGATCAGCAGACGCAGCACCTCCCGTTCGCGGGGCGTCAGGTCGCCGGCCTGATGCGCCGCGCGTCCGGCACCGGTTCCGGACCGGCCCGGCAGGTCGATCCGGGCCCGGCGGGCCAGCAGTTCGACCTGTTCGCGCAGCGGGGTCGCGCCCAGTTGCCCGGCGGCGGCGTGCGCCCGGGCCAGGACCGCGCCGGCCGCGGCCCGATCGCCGGCGGCC
>NZ_JBEXCV010000329.1:0-2079 GCF_040605455.1 Embleya sp. NPDC005575
TACTCCTGTTCCAGGAACAGGTTGCCCAGCACGGGTGTGGTGAACAGGCCGAAACCCATCGCCGCAAAGGCCAGGATCACCGTCTTGAGGGTGCGCCCGGCGCGAGCGCGTCGCGCAAAGCGGCCACGGTTTCGAACGGGACGTGGTGGATGCTTGCCAGGCAGGAGACGAAGTCGTAGTGCCCGACCGGCAGTTGGACCTCGGTGACGTCGGCGCACGCGAAGCGCGGGTTCGGCGCGCCTGCGGTGGGCCGGGATCGGCGACGGGCCTCGGCGACCACCTCCTCGGCCGGATCGATCGCGTCGACCACGATTCCCGATGCGGCGAGCCGATGTGCGAACCGCCCGGTGCCGCAGCCCACATCCAGTGCCGTCCGGCAGTTCTTCGGCAGCCGGCGCAGCAGCAGCGGATGGTAGTGGTCGTTGTGATCGAAGGGCATGCCCCGACCCTGCCACAGCGCATCCGGGTGTCAGCCGGCCGTACCTTCCGTGGCCGCGACGAGGGCGCCGTCCAGCAGCGCGTCCAGGTAGCGCTTCGCCAACTCGGGGTCGTTCCGGTCGGGAGAGTGACGTACGGCGAAGCCCAGTCCGCAGAGCATGAGCTGGAGGTCGGTGGGACCCAGGGGCGGGCGCAGGGCCTCGGCGCCGGCCGCACGAGCCAGCAGGTCGCCGGTCACGCGTAGCAGGTGGTCGCGCAGTTCCAGGGTTTCGGCGGTGGCCGCCCCGGGGCCGAAGGCCGCCGCGGTGAAGGCCTCGTCCTGGACGTAGGCGGTCAGCGCGGCCTCCAGGAAGCCGCGCAGGGCCCGCCGCGCGTCCGGCAGCTCGGTGGCCCGGTGGGCGTGTTGGATCAGTTCCGTGAACCGGTCGGCGGCGAGCGCTTCGAGCAGTGCCTCGGGGGTGGGGAAGTGCCGGTAGACGGTGCCGACGCCGACGTCGGCGGCCAATGCGACCGCGTTCAACTGCGGTGGCCTGCCCCTGCGCGCCAGGTCGCGCGCGGCGTCGATGATCCGGCGCCGATTACGCGCGGCATCCTTGCGCAGCGTCGGTCTATGGGGTGCGGCCGTGTCGTCCATGCGGCGACGCTATCGGCCAAGTGGATGGATGGTCCATGCGGCCGATCGATCCGCCGGCCGCGGTTCGCCGACCCGCCGAGCACCGCTGATCTCGCCGGTCGGCCGGAAGCCGAGCCCGAGGTGGAAGCCCTCGGGGCCTCCTCGCCGGGCTCCCGCGTGTGGTGACGCGGGTGCCGACGCGGCGGCGGATCTCGGCGGTCACCGCTTCGACCGCGAAACGACCGTAGCCGCAGCCCTGTTCGTCGGCCGCGACGTTCAGGCGCCACAGTCCCGAGCGGATGTCCTGCCGGTGCCGGTGCCGGGGCCGTCGATGGCGAAGTCGACATCGAGGAAGGCCATCAGGAAGCCCACGATCCGATCGTTGTCGACGATCAGGTGCGGGATCAGGCCACGTCGGGCTGCACATACGCCTCGGCGAGCGACTCGACCGGGACGACCGGGCGCTCCTGATCCGGGCGGACCTTCAGCGCGATCGCGGCCTTGAAGTCGGTCGTGGTGATCGGCTCCAGGTACGGGGTGGTTGTCATGGGAAACCCCAGGCGGGCCGATCAACCGACTTTCGTGCCGGGATGGTCGATCGTCCGGGGCCGCGCGGCAAAGGAGTGGGCAGGGGAGTGGGCGGGGCGGGTCAGGCGCACCGGGTGCGAGTGTCGCGGGGGCATGGGGCCCAGCGGTGTCGGTCTGCCGGGCCGCCGGTGGGGTGGATTCACCGGATCGGGTGAAATCTCGGTTGGTTCGGCCTCGTTGCCGTGCCGGCGGCGGAAATCGGAGGTTCTCTCGGAGAGCGGTACCGAGGGAGGTCAGGATGGGGCAGGTCGCGGCCGGTGGTGCTCCCGCCCGACACGGCGTGTTCCGGGTGATCGTGCTGATCGCCTTGATGACCCTGTTGCACGCGACCCACGTCCCCGGAGCCGCACACCGCGCCGCGCCGGATTCGGATCGCTGCGTGGTCGGCCCGATCGGCCCCGCCGCCTGGTCCGGCGCCGCGGACGTGCCCGGCGACGGGC
>NZ_JBEXCV010000330.1:0-2016 GCF_040605455.1 Embleya sp. NPDC005575
ATCATGATGCACCGACGGCTCGCCCGCGACTACGAGACCCTCACCGCCAGCTCCGAAGCCATGATCCACGTCGCCTCGATCGACAACCTCGCCAAACGCATAACGGACGAAACCACACCCACCTGGCGAGGAACCTACTAGTTGATAAAGGGCATTTCGCCTACACTAAATGCCCACTTAGAGATCGTCTCATTTGGCGTATCGGCGGTAGCAGATGAGTGCGGCGGCGAGGCTGACGAAGGCGCCGAAGTGCGCGGCCTTGACCTCGTATCGGCGGTGGAGTCGGCGGAAGGCGTTGAACCAGGCCACTGTTCTTTCCACGACCCACCGGTGTCGTCCCAGGCATTGAGAGGACTCGATGCCGCGTCGTGCGATGCGGTGGGTGATGCGGCGTTTCCGCAGGTGGTCGCGGATGAAGCGGTGGTCGTAGGCCTTGTCGCCGTGGAGTTTCGCCGGTCGTCGGCGACGTGGTCCGCGGCGGGAGCGGATCGGCGGGATGTTCTCGACCAGGGGTATCAATGCCTGGCTGTCGTGGGTGTTCGCGCCGGAGATCCCGATCGACAGGGGCAGACCGGCCCGATCGGTGAGCAGGTGGATCTTCGACCCGTACTTGCCCCGATCCACAGGATTCGGACCCGTCAGTTCCAAACATCTATTTATTCTGCGATTTCACTGGTGCCAAATCGAATCAGCATCTATTCTCCACAAAGGTCGATCGAATGGAGACTTCGATGAATAGAATTCTGGGTGCCGTATCGGCTGTCGCGCTTTCACTGGGTGGTGTTGTTGCGGGTGCCACCACGGCCGAAGCGGTTCCAACTAACTGTGTGGTAACTCCGTACTTCTACAATCCCGGAAACGCTGATGCGTATTGCTCCAGTGGCACCGGCTACTTCCGCGTGTACATCAGTTGCCGCGCGGACCCCAGCGGCGGTGTCTTCACCGGCAGATGGGGAGGTGGATGGGGACGAATGAGCACACATCCTCATTTGCTAAGTGTCCAGATAATTTTCCGTATTTGAGCACCTATCAGGTCCTGCTGGGTGATTGAAAGCACGTCTCGAGGGGTGGAGCCTGGGCCTGTAAAGGCTCGGGCTCTGGCTCATGGTTGCCGTACCTGAACAAACAACTGGACGCAGCATGCGGTAAAGCAGGCGCCGCGCGTCACCGAGGAGTGCGTACCGACCAGCTTGGACGTCATCGCGGCCGCGCCAGCTTATTCAGCCAGGGCGAGGTGCGCCGGGTAGTAGCAGTTGCCCGTCTCGTTCGAGAAGCGCTTCTTGCGCCGCAGCAGCTCCTCTAGTACTCCAGCCGTAGATCGTTATGTGCCCTGGTCTTGGGGCTGTCTGCCACTGGCGGAAACTCAGGTGGCCTCAGCGCGCGGTCTGGGTAGAGTCGGGCGATGCCCGAACTGAAGCGGCTGCATGCTGGCCACGCCCCGGCGGTCCTGGCCTTCGAGCTGGCGAACCGCGCCTACTTCGCTGCCTCGATCTCCGACCGCGGCGACGACTTCTTCGACCAGTTCACCAGCGGGTACAACGCCTCGCTGGCCGAGCAGGAGGCCGGCATCTGCGCCTTCTACGTGCTCGTCGCCGAGGATGGATCGGTACTCGGCAGGTTCAACCTGTACGACTTGGAGGACGGCACTGCCAGACTCGGCTACCGGATTGCGGAGCAGGTCGCCGGCCGCGGCGTGGCGACCACGACCGTCCGGGAGCTGTGCCGGATGGCGACAGCGATGCACGGCCTGCGCACACTGCGGGCGTCCACCTCCCACGACAACGCCGCGTCCCAGAAAGTCTTGACCAAGGCCGGGTTCGTCCCGGTTGGCCCGGCCACCCCGAACGATCTCGGCGGTAAGTCAGGCACTTGGTACCAGCGCGACCTCCAGCCATAGACCTTCATCTTCCGGCGCCGGTGGACCCTGGGCGCCCCGTTCACCTCCATCGACGCCGGCACCGGATTGTGGATCGGCGGCGAGACGCGACCCGACGCCGACGCCGCGTCCTTCGGCGG
>NZ_JBEXCV010000331.1:0-1996 GCF_040605455.1 Embleya sp. NPDC005575
CCAACTCTTCAAGCTCCTCGAACGATCCGAGCAGCCGGCAGACGCCGGTGACCAGAAAACCCCTCAAGCGGCTTGACGAGATATAGCAGCCTCGGAGGGGCGAGCCGGTTCCGCGCGCGGACGGCCCGAGCGCCGGAACCCGTCACACCCGTTCCATCGGCCCCTACGGGGAGCCGGTACGCGCGTCGGTGTGGCCGAGGGCGGCGCGAGCCGTCGAAACGGCCTCGCCCCGTCCGCTGATCCGCCGTGTGTGCCGCTCGCCTGTCACCGCGTAGTGGCCGGATCGAGACGGTTGCGGGGGCACGCCGGGGTCGGGGAAGCGTCGACCCCGGACGCCCCAGGGCCCGGCCGCCGTACCCGCAGCCCCCACTGCGCGGTGACCGCCACGCACAGCATCAACGCCACACAACACCACAGGGCCCGGGTCACCCCCGCGGTCAGCGCCGACGGATCCGCCGGGACACCGCCCGCGGTCCGCCCCGCGCCGTCGTACATCGTCACCGCCAGCGCCAGCCCCAGGGCGGCGCCGATCTGGCCCGCGCACTGCAACACGCCCGCGGCTGCCCCCGCGGCCGACCGGCGCACTGTCGAAACGGCGGCGATCTCGCATGCCATCCACAACATCGGCAGGCCGGCGCCGATCAACACCAGCCCCGGCAACATCCCGGTCGCATAACCCGATTCGGGCGTGAGAAACGTCAACAGCACCAAGCCCGAACCGGTCGACGCACAGCCGACCAGGCAGGGCCCACGCGAGCCGAATCGTCCCAGCACACGGGCACACCAACGTCCGACCACCACCACACCGCCCACGACCGGCAGCAGCGCACACCCCGCCTTCCAGGCGCTGTACCCGCGAGCCTCCTGGAGGTAGACACTGCCCACGAACACGATCGGGCTGGTCGCCGCGGCGACGAACACGATGCCCAGGGCGCCCGCCACCAGCGAACGATCGCGCAGGAGCGCCGCCGGCAGCAGCGGATCCTCGGACCCGATCTGGCGCCGCACGAACGCCCCGGCCAGGAGTACCGCGACGGCCGACACCGCCCACGTCACCGGCCCGAATCCGTGGTCGGCGACGCCCACGAGCGCGTACACCAACGCCAGCAGCGCACCGACCAGACACAGCGCGGCCGGCACGTCCACCGAAGTGGCCCGAGAGCGCCGCTCGTCGCGCACGTCCAGCCGTCCGCCCGCCGCGAACGCCGCCAGGGCGAGCGGCACGTTGAGCAGGAACGCCCAGCGCCAGTTCAGGTGACTGGAGGCGAGACCGCCCGCCAACACCCCCGCGACCGACCCGATTCCCCCGCACGCGGCCCACAGGGCGAGGCCCCTGCGGCGCTCCGCCTCCTCCGCAACCACGGTCAGCAGTACGCACATCGCCGCCGGTACCAGCACCGCCGCGGCCACCGCCTGGGCGGCCCGTGCCGACAGGAGCGTCGTTGCGTTGGGCGCCGCCGCACACAGCGTCGACGCCACGGCGAAGGCCGCCAACGAACCCAGGAGGAGCCGACGCGCCCCATACCGGTCGCACAATCGGCCGCCGAGCAGCTGCAGACCGCCGGCCAACACCACATACACATTGGTCACCCAGTGCGCTTCGGTCAGGCTCATCGACAGGTCGCGCTGGATGTCGGGCACTGCCAGTAGGACGAGTCCCGCGTCGGCGTTGGCCATCAGCGGCGCGAGGGACACCAGCAGCAGCAGGGAGCGACGCGGGCGGGACACGGAGGTGGGCATGCGAACTCCCGGAAGACGGTGGGGTTTGTGTCGGGTAACGAAACCCCGCCCTCCGTCGGTCGGTTGCAACCGAGGGCCGGGTGCAACCCATCGCGAACCATCGGTGTTTCAACACACGAGAGCGCACCGCAGAGCTCTCCCTCGCCTCCCGGGCGAGGAGTTCCATCCACAGAAGGACGAGCATGGACCTCAAGCTTTCCAACAGCGTGGCCGTGGTGACCGGCGCCTCCAAGGGCATCGGCCTGGCCGTCACCCG
>NZ_JBEXCV010000332.1:0-1916 GCF_040605455.1 Embleya sp. NPDC005575
CGCATGACCAGCGTGTTCACGAAGAACCCGATCATGTCCTCGATCTCGGCCCGATTGCGCCCCGCGATCGGCGTCCCGACCGCGATGTCCTCCTGACCGCTGTACTTCGACAACAACACCTGGAAGACGGCGAGCAAGGTCATGAACAGGCTCACGCCCTCGTTGTTGGCGGTCTTCTTCAGCCGGCCGACGAGGTCGTCCGGGACGGCGAAGGTGACCAACTCGCTCGCCCCGCTGCGGACCGGCGGTCGCCGGTGGTCGGTGGGCAGTTCGAGCGGCTCCAGTCCGGCGAGCTTGTCACGCCAGTAGGCGAGTTGCCCGTCCAGGACCTCACCGGCCAGCCACTGCCGCTGCCAGACCGCGAAGTCGGCGTACTGCAACGGCAGCGCCGGCAGATCCACCGCGCGCCGGTCGATGGCGGCCGCGTAGTGCTCGTGCAGCTCTTCGGCCAGGATGCCTTCCGACCAGCCGTCCGAGACGATGTGGTGGACGGTGATCAGCAGGTACTGCTCCTCGTCGGCCACCCGCACCGCGGCCGCGCGCAACATCGGGCCGGTGGCCAGGTCGAACGGGCGCAGTGCCTCGATCTCCAATAGCTGCCGGGCCTCGGCATCCCGGCCCACGGCATCCCCGACGCTCCGAAGGTCGTGCACCGTCACCGGCACCGGCCGGGGCTCGTCCACGAGTTGCGCCGGCAGGCCGTCGGCGTCGGCGACGAATCGGGTGCGCAGGATCTCGTGCCGGGCCACCAGACCGCCGAGCGCCGTCTCCAGGAGCGTCGTGTCCAGAGGGCCGCGGATCCGCAGCCCGAACGGGATGACGTACTCGGCCCGTCCGGGTTCGAGCCGGTCCAGGAACCACAGCCGCTGCTGGGCGAAGGACAGCGGGAGCGGGCCGGCGGTGCGAGCCGCCGGCAGCATGTCCGGCGAGTCGCCGGCGTCCAGGTCCGCCACGGCGGCGGCGAGCATGGCCGGTGTCGGCGCGCCGAAGAGCGTCCGGACGGGCGTGTCGACGCCGAGTTCGGTGCGCAGCCGTGAGGTGACCCGGGTGGCCAGCAGCGAATGCCCGCCCAGTTCGAAGAAGTTGTCGTGCGCTCCGACGGTGTCGACGCCCAGCACCTGGGACCAGATCGTGGCGATGGTCTCCTCGACCGGCGTGCGCGGGGCGAGGTAGGCGGCGTCGAGGTCGGGACGGTGGCCGTCGGGGACCGGCAGCGCCTTGCGGTCGACCTTGCCGTTCGGGGTCAGCGGGAGTCGGTCGAGCGTGACGAACAGGGCCGGGACCATGTGGTCGGGCAGGTGCCGCCGCAGGTGGGTACGCAATTCACCAGTGCCGACGGCTGCTCCGCCGGCGACGAGGTAGGCGACCAACCGCCGGTCGCCGGGCGTGTCCTCGCGGACGATGACGGTGGTCGCGGTCACACCCGGGTGGGTGAGCAACATGCTCTCGATTTCCCCGAGTTCGATGCGGTAGCCGCGCAGTTTGACCTGGTTGTCGATCCGCCCGATGTACTCCAGTCGCCCGTCCGGGCGCCACTTCACCAGGTCCCCGGTGCGGTACACCCGCGCGTCCGGGTCGGTGGAGAACGGGTCCGGGACGAAGCGCGCCTCGGTCAGCTCCGGCCGATCGAGGTAGCCGCGGCCGACGCAGATGCCGCCGACCAGGCATTCGCCCGGGACACCGACCGGGACCGCGCGGTTGTGGCGGTCGACCACGTACGCCTTGGTGTTGGTGATCGGGACGCCGATCGGGATGCCGTCCGCGTGCGGGTCGATCGCCGTGCTCAGGCTCATCACGTTGGCGACGGACGCCTCGGTGGGCCCGTATTCGTTGCAGATGGTGGTGGTGGTGTGGGTGGTGGTGAGGATGCGGTGGGCGAGGTGGGGGGAGAGGTCTTCGCCGCCGGCGACGATGGT
>NZ_JBEXCV010000333.1:0-1906 GCF_040605455.1 Embleya sp. NPDC005575
CGCGAGGCGTCGCGGGGCGTCGCCGGCTTCGCGGCCGACGCGGCGCCGTACCTCTGCCCGTCGGCACCCGGTCGGGACCCGACGAGGAGCCGGTACCGGTCGCGGCGTCCCGCTTTCCAGGTCGGCAGCCGGCCGGTCGATCCCGCCGATAGGCTTCCGGCACGCCGTCTCCCGGTCATCGCCCGCGACTCCCGGTGGACCGGGTGCGGACGCGGCATCGATTCACCCTGCGGGGAGTCGGCCGGCCTCGGGAGTCCCACAGCCTCGGGAGTCACACAGCATGGAAGGTCCGTCGCGCGATCCGGTACCCGGTCGACGCGGTACCGCCGGTCACTGGTTCGGGCTCATCGGCATCGCCGTCCTCGCGTTCGTCTCGATCGGGTTGCTGGCCTGGATCCCGCCGCTCGTGGCCGGTGTTCGCACCCGCAGGCGCTGGGACTGGGTGATCCTCACGGCCGTCGCGGTCAGCGTGGTCCTCGCCTTCGTGTGCCTGATCGTGGGTACCGAGTCGGACGACGAGGAGATCGCGCGCAAGGCGGCGGGCGGGCCCGAACCGCAGACGATCCTGGACGACGTCGGGGCGATCATGCTGCTCGTGCTGATGGTCGCGGTGCCGGTCTGGTGGTGCGTCAGGTCGGCCCGCTGGGCCAAGGCGACGCGCGCCCACCAGCCGCACGGGCAGGGCGGATACGCGCCGTGGCAGCCGGCGCCCGTCGGGTCGCATCCACACCCGCATGCGCAGCCGATGCCCTACCGGCCGGCCCCGCCGCCGCAGGCCCCGCCGGGCTATCTCCGGTCCGGCCCGGCGGTCGGGCCCGCCGACCCGCGCGGGCCGGTCGCTCCGCCGCCCGTCGCCGGCCCGCCGCCCGTCGCCGATCCCGCCGCGCGGGCCCGGGCCCGGTTGCAGGGACTCAGCGAACGGCTGCGCGAACAGGACGGCGGCAATCCAGGAGGGTCCCGATGAGCATTCCCGGCCGCGTGATCGCGGGCCGCTACGAACTGTCCGCGGCGATCGGCCGCGGCGGCATGGGGCAGGTTTGGAAGGCGTACGACCAGACCCTGCAGCGCCGGGTCGCGGTCAAGCTGCTGCGCACCGACCTGGTGGACGCCACCGGTGATCGAGGTGCGATGGAACGGCGCTTCCTGCGCGAGTGCCGGGTCACCGCGGGCATCGATCACCCGGGCCTGGTCACCGTGTTCGACGGCGGCGCCGACGAGGGCGACCTGTACCTGGTGATGCAACTCCTGGACGGCTGCGACCTGGCCGACCTGATCGCCGAGAACCAACCGGTGCCGTGGGAGTGGGCGGTCGCGGTGGCCGCGCAGATCTGTTCGGTGCTGGCAGCGGTGCACGCGGTGCCGGTCGTGCACCGCGACCTCAAGCCACGCAACGTGATGGTCCGCCGGGACGGCACGGTCAAGGTGCTCGACCTGGGTGTGGCCGCGGTGCTCGATCCGGAGTCGACCAAGCTGACCACGACCGGCGCGATGCCGGGCTCGCCCGCGTACATGGCGCCCGAGCAGATGAACGGCATCGTCGAGCCGCGCACCGACCTGTACGCACTCGGCTGCCTGCTCTACGAAACGCTGGCCGGGCAGGCGCCGTTCGCCGGGCCGACGATGGCCTCGGTGATGCTCGGACACCTCAACGGCACCCCGGAGCCGCTCGGCGCGCGGCGCCCGGACATCCCCGCGGGGCTGGACCGGCTCGTGTTGCGCCTGCTGGCCAAGCAGCCCGATCAGCGGCCCGCGAACGCGCAGGAGGTCTACCGGCTGCTCGTGCCGCTGTTGCCCGTGGGCAACGGCGACGCGCTGGCGCCGACCGCGCCGATGGACCCGACCCGCCCGTTGCGCTTCCCGGCCGCGCCGCAGCCGCTGCCGGGCCTGCCCGGGCCGGTACGCGCGG
>NZ_JBEXCV010000334.1:0-1904 GCF_040605455.1 Embleya sp. NPDC005575
AAAGGGGCCGGCTCGAACGGACTGCGAAGTCCGGGGGCGGTGGGCGGTGCGCGGTCGTAAGCCGTCGGCTGCCGCCTACCGGGCGGGGATACTGCATCGCGTGCCGTCGCCGGGGCCTCGGAAGGAGGGGCGAGCGACCTGCGGCAAAAATACGAACGCCGTACCAGGGCCCGCTACCTCACGGTGGCGGGCCCTGGCACGGGGGCGCCGAAAGGGCGTCAGGCGGGAACGATGTTCTCCGCCTGCGGGCCCTTCTGGCCCTGGGTGACGTCGAAGGAGACCTTCTGGCCTTCCTGGAGCTCACGGAAGCCCTGGGCGGCGATGTTCGAGTAGTGGGCGAAGACGTCGGGGCCGCCGCCGTCCTGCTCGATGAAGCCGAAGCCCTTTTCCGCGTTGAACCACTTCACGGTGCCAGTGGTCGACATGTCGTTCTCCTTCGTTAGGGAAGCAGTACCGGAATCCACACAGTGCGATTCCGCGTCGCCGCAAGGAGCCCACCCGGAGATGACCGGCAAACAAAAAATGCACCCACGGATCACGCCCGTCAGGTGCACACAAAGTTCATGGGTACCACAACTGCAACTGAGATCAACGTAGCACGAATGCCGACGGCCTCGTGGACTCCGACGACCAACCGGTCCCGATGACCGGGGATTTTCGGGGGACGGCAACCGATGCACGCCGGCCCGTGCGCGGTCTCACTGATCGCCCGCATCGCCTCCGCGTCGGCGCCTCGGGCAGCAGCGGCCGGGGCCTGTTCTCGTGCGTCCTGCGCTTCGCCGGGGCGTCGAAACCCTTTGTCGGAGTGGGTGTGCGGTGGAGGTGATGGGGCAGGCGTGGGTCGAATCCATTCGAGACGACGGCTCCCGGCGCGGTAACTGGCTTGCCCGGCAGTGGAGTTCGTCAAGAGTAGAGGAGTCCCCAGTGAGCACCGGCGACAACGTGTGGGGTCACCACCCCGAGTCCGGCTACACCGCGGGAACCAGCCTGACCGGCTACAAGGTCGAGGCCACCGACGGCCACATCGGCAAGGTGGACAAGCACAACGACGAGGTCGACGCGTCCTACCTGGTGGTGGACACCGGCGTGTGGATCTTCGGCAAGCACGTCCTGTTGCCTGCGGGCACGATCTCGCGAGTCGATGTACAGGGTGAGGTGGTTTACGTCTCCTGCACCAAGGAGGAGATCAAGAACTCGCCGGAGTTCGACAAGGACAAGCACCTCGGCGACCCCGATCACCGCACCCGTACCGGCGACTACTACGGCAACACGGCCCCCGGCTCTCCCGGCGCCCCCGGCACCGGCCCGGCGGGCACCCTGTAGTCCGTACGCCGATGACAACGCGCAGGGCGCTCGGCCGGCTCCGGGCCGGTGGAGCGCCCTGCGCGTCGTGGACGGCGCGGTTCGGCGTGCCAACGACCGACGAATGGGCCGGCCGGCCGGGTGTCGTGGCAATCCGACTCCGGGCGGCACGGGGCCGAGCGACGCCGACTGCTCTCGCGAAACGGGCGATTCCTTTCCGCGGATCCTGTCGCCAACGACTCTCTTTTCCAGGCATGCACCCGAATGTGTGGGGCACACGTGCTGCGGAGGTAAAAACAATGATTCCCCTTCTGGTTGTCCTGCTTCTTGCCCTGATCCTTTTTGGCGCCGGTTTCGCGCTGAAAGCCCTGTGGTGGATCGCCGTCATCGTCCTGATCGTCTGGGCGCTCGGCTTCGTCTTCCGCTCGGCCGGCAGCGGCGGCGGCCGTGGCCGTTGGTACCGGTGGTAGCAGCGTCGCCCGATGGCGGCACCTCACCTGATGCGGGCCGTGGCCCCACCCGGACACCGCGTGAACTCGTCCAGCATCTGATCGAGGTCCAGCAGCAGAGAAGGCAGGTACTCGGGCGCCGAACGCGCCCGC
>NZ_JBEXCV010000335.1:0-1899 GCF_040605455.1 Embleya sp. NPDC005575
CCGCAGTCGCGATCTCCGCCGTGCCGGCCCGCCGGTAGGCGACGCTCACCCGGCCGTCGGCGCCCACCGACGCCGCGGGCGGACCCACCGGCCGCTCGGCCGCGATCGTGCCGGGCGGCCCCGACCGGTCGCCGGCGAAGTCCCAGTACCGGATGCCCTCGCGGGCCGTGCCGAAGACGGACACCCGGCCGTCCGGTCGGGTCACCGCGCTCGGCCCCTCGACGATCTCGCCGCCGCCGAGGTCCCGCCAGGCCGACCACACATCGCTACCGGCCGACCGGAAGCGGGTGCTCAGCCCCTTGTCCCGGTTGCGCACGAACAGGTGCAGCCCACCCGAGCCGTCGGCTTGGACCACCGGTGTGCCCGGGCCGCGTTCGCCGTCGCCCGGACCGCCCAGCCCCCGCCACGGACCCAATGCGCCGCCGGGCGTCACCTCGGTCGCGGTGACGATCTCGAACCGGTCCCGATCGGAGCGCCGGGCGCCGCCGATCCGCAGCGCGAACACCGTGATCCGGCCATCCTCCGTGCGCACCGCGGCTATTCCCGGGGCGAGTTCGCCGTCGCCGGGACCGGGCATCGACTGCGCCGAGGACCAGGTCGCGGCGCCGATGCCCTCCTGGGTCCACCGGGTGACCCCGCCGCCGAGCACGGCCCACGCGGTCAGCCGGCCGTCCGCGCCGAGCACCGGCCGGGGACCGGCGTCCGGAAAGCGATACGTGGTGCTCTGCGGCCAGTTGGTCCGAGCGGCAGTGTCGCGCACCTTGAGGTCGCCGCAGTCCACCCGTCCCGGGCAGTGGTGCACCCGGTCTGTCCAGCCGTACACCCGGGTGATCTCGTCCTTGCGCTCGCGGGCCGCCGGCGCGAGATTGTGCGGCCAGCGCTCGTTGTAGTAGCCCCGGTAGGCGATCGCCGCCACGCCGGCGGCCGGCCGCGCGGCGTTGTACCGGCGCAGCGCCTCCCAGGTGAACTGCGCGACGGCGGTGTGGTCCTGGTGGTCCGAGACGCCGCCGTTGTCCGCGTGCACGGGGTGTGCTTCGTCGTGCCGCTGTTGATCGGGGTCCGGGTCGAGCGTGCGCACCACGCTCGGCGTCTGGGCCCGCATCAGGTCCGCGAGCGAGTCGATCAGGCCGTCCCTGGTGTACGTGTAGGGCCCGCCGGCCGGCTCGTCCCGGGCGGCCAGCGTGTCGAGTTCGCGTTCGGTGCCGTTCCACAGCGTGCGCAGCCGCCCGTGCGCGCCGATGCCCTCCTCCTTGCGCGTGTTGAAAAACACGAGCTTGATGTTCGGGGCGTCCACCAGGTGGTCGAGCTCGGCGTGCGCGCCATCGCGCAACCGCACGCTGTGTCGCTCCCAGCGCGCCGCGCGGTCCCCCAGCGCCATGAACGCGTACGCGGCGCGCGAGCCGTTGTTGCGCGCTGCCGCGTACGCCTGCGAATCCGGGCGCCCGCCGGGGCCGTTGCGTCCGTCCGCCTCACCGGCGGCGAGGAAGACGGTCACGCTGTCCGTGCCCGTGCGCACCGCCCGGTCGACGTCGGGGTTCATGAAGTAGAGGTCGTCGTCCTGATGCGCGACCACCTGCATCACCGCACCGGTCGTGCCGGGCCGCGGCGCCAGGGTCTCGATCCCGATCGCCAGCGTCGGCGCGTGATAGGGGGGCGACCCGTAGGGCCCGGTCACCTTCACCACCGTGAGCGCGAAGCCGATCGCCAGGATGCCGACCACCATGGTGAATTTGCCGGTGCCGGGGATCATCGCCATGTCGGCGGGGGCCCTTCTGCTCTGCCATCGCGGGCGGACCGCCACATCATCGCCGTTCGGCGACCGCGACCCGCACCCGGCACACCCGACGCGGCCCGCACGGCGCACGCGCCCGATCGCGCCGCGGTCAGCCCGCCCGTGCG
>NZ_JBEXCV010000336.1:0-1857 GCF_040605455.1 Embleya sp. NPDC005575
CCGATGTTGTTGATGTGGTAGCCCAGGAAACGGCCGAGGGCGGCGTGACCGTCGAGGGACAGGTTGACCTGGTCGGTGGCGCGGAGGCGGCCGTTGCGGCGCCGGGCGTGGCCGAAGCTGCCGCGGCCGACGCGGCAGCGCAGGCGGTCGCGGTTGCGGCCGTGCCCGCGGCAGAGCCCGGGTCCGAACCGCCCGTCGGCGTCGCGTCGGAGCCGGTCCGGGTCGAGGCCGGCCCGGACGTGACCGAGGACACGGTCGAATCCGTGCCGCCCGCCGTGGAACAGCAGGAGAACCCCGCGCCGTCGGTGCCGGCCGGGCAGTCGCCGCCGGTCGCGCCCGTCGTACCGGAAGGCACCGGAAGCCGGCGACGCAAGCCCGAGACCGGCTCGGTGCCGGCCGATTCGGGTGCGCACGCGGCGATTCCCGCCGGCACGCCGATCGGCCCGGTTCCACCGCCCGAGCCGGTGACCGCACAGCTCGCCGAGGAGGCCGCGGTCACAGCGCCGGCGGCCGAGCCGGTCGCGCCCGTCGCCGGTGCGGTCGGGTCGCCGGTTGTGGCGGCGGCGAACGTGGGTCCGGCGGTGGCGGAGGCGCCGGTGGAGGATATGCCGGTTACGCCGCCCGCACCGGCGGAGCCCGTTGCGGCCGATGGGTCGTCCGAGAGTTCGAACACCGCGCCGGTTGTGGCCGGCGTACGCCATGTACAGCCGGCCGGGCCGGCAACCGGACCGCAGGCCGAGCCCGTTGCGGTCGTGGTGGTCGCGCCGGAGGGCGTGGTGACCGAGGTGTCCGCGGAAGGCGGGACGGCGACGGCAGTGGTTTCGGAGCAGGATGTGGCGCCGGCGGCGCCGAGTGCGCCCACCGGAGCGGCGGAGCCGGCCGCGGCTGCGCCGTTCACCGAGCCGGCCGCACCGACCGCGCGGGCGGCTTCGGCCACGCCGCCGCAGTCGACCGGGCAGATTGAACAGACCGGGCAGACCGGGCAGACCGAGTCGGCAGCGCAGACCGAGTCGGCCGCGCAACCGGCACCCGCGGCACAGCCCGTGCCGCCGGTGGTGACCACCCCGACCGCGCCTGCGGAGCAAGCCCCCGCCGAGCAGGCCGCGCCGGTTACGCCGGCCGAGCAGCCCGCCCCGGCCGCGCCCGTCGAGCAACCCGGATCGGCCGTTCCGGACGGGGCCGGTCCGACCTCGGCCGAGCCGCCCGCGCCCGGTGCCGAGCAGGCGGGCGGCGCGCAACCCGCTGCCGAGGCCGTCCCGGTCGCGGCGCCTGCGGAGCAGCCGGTCGCGAGTGGCTCCGGCCACGAGTCGGTCGCCGACGGCGCGCCGGTCGTGGTCGAAACGGGTGACGCACCCGCCGAGGCGACACCCGTCGCCGCAGCGAACGACGCGTCGGCCGAGGCCGCCTCGGCCCCGCTCGGGAACGCGGCGCCCGCCGTCGCCGTCCCGACCGGACCGACCACGCAGTCCATCGCGGCGGAGCTCCTCGCCGAGGAGATCCCCGCCCCGTCGACCGCCGAGCAGCAGGCGCCCGCGACGGCCCCCGAGCCCGTCGCGGAGTCGACCTCGACCGTGCCGCCCGCCGGCCCGATCGAGGCCGGATCGGCCGCCGCCGGCCCGTCCGTTCCCCGTACGTCCGAGGAAAGCACCGCCATGCACGGCCTCCAGAGCACGCCCAGCGCCGAGCCCGATCGGCAGCCGCAGCCCGCGGTCGTCGTCGAGAACGGCGAGATTCCCAGGATTCCGCCGCCGCCGGTCGAGCCGGTCGGCACGCCTGCGGCCGAACCGGCCCAGGGCGGGCAGGCCGACGCGGTCGCGTCCGAGGTGCCCGTGCCGGCGGACGCCGCGCCGACCGACG
>NZ_JBEXCV010000337.1:0-1761 GCF_040605455.1 Embleya sp. NPDC005575
GTTCCCGCCGCAGCGCGCGAAAGAACGAGCGAATGGCGACGTGGATCGTGGAGTTGTCACGGCCGCGCGCGTCGATGGCCTTCTCGATGTCCTCGCCGCCGAGTTCCGTGGTCGGGTGGGTCACCACGAGGTGGCTGCCGGCGGGCACCGCGGCCATCAGCCGGCGGACGATGTCCACGGCCGTGTCGGTGTCCAGGATGAAGTTGAGGCTGCCCAGCAACATCACCGCGATGGGCCGCTCGAAGTCCAGTGTGGCCGCCGCGGCTTGGATGATCGCGTCCGGGTGGTGGGCGTCGGCGTCCAGGTAGTCGGTGGCGCCTTCGGGGGTGCTGGTGAGCAGGGCGCGGGCGTGCGCCAGTACCAGCGGGTCGTTGTCCACGTACACGATCCGCGCGGCGGGGTTCGCCCGCTGGGCGACCTCGTGCGTGTTGTCGGCGGTGGGCAGCCCGGTGCCGATGTCCAGGAACTGCTCCACTCGC
Organism: Embleya sp. NPDC005575; assembly: GCF_040605455.1. NCBI lineage: Bacteria > Bacillati > Actinomycetota > Actinomycetes > Kitasatosporales > Streptomycetaceae > Embleya > Embleya sp. NPDC005575. Next base: position 480 of record NZ_JBEXCV010000337.1, read on the forward strand.
GCCTCGCCGGCCAGGAACCGCACCGCGCGGCCCAGGAAGTCGCGGTCCGCCCGGGCGACTTCGCCGATCGAGGGGAACATGTCCGTGACGTGGTCGCCCACCTTGCGGTCGATCGGGTAGTTGTCCTTGCCGCCCAACCAGTGGTTCCAGACTCGGGCGTTGTGCGCCACGTCCTGGTTCGATGTCGGCGGGCCCTCGGCGGGTCGACTCTCGCTCACGGGGGTGGTTCCTCTTCCCTGGACGCCGCTCATCCGGCGCGTTCCGAACGAAAGGCGGCGCCGACCGGCGCGATCGAACCGATTCCCGAACCATTGTGCCAGGCCCATGCGGATCGGCTCGGTGCGGTGTATCGGGCGTGTCGGGCCGCGACGAAGGCCGGCCGGCCGGGTCACCAGCCCCACGGCCGGCGCTGTTGTGGCCGGTCTACGGCGGGTCGGGGAGGGTGGAGGGATGACCGAGCAGCGGTTCGACACGTGGGCGGCCGGGGACGCCTACGAGCGGTATATGGGGCGGTGGAGTCGGGCGGTCGCGGCCGAGTTCGTGGCCTGGTTGCACGCCGCGCCGGGGCTGGCATGGCTGGACACGGGCTGCGGCACGGGCGCGTTGACCGCGGCCGTGGTGGCGCGGGGGCGACCGGGGTGGGTGCTGGGCCTGGACCGATCCGCCGCCTTCGTGTCCCGGGCCCGGGCCGAGGTGCCCCCGCCGGCCGGCTTCGTGGTGGCCGACGCGATGGCGCCGCCGCTTCGGGACGGGGCGTGCGACATGGTGGTGAGCGGGCTGGTGCTCAACTTCCTGCCGGCGCCTGCCGCGGCGGTGGCTCGGGCGGCCCGGGTGGTGCGGCCGGGCGGGACGGTGGCCGCGTATGTGTGGGACTACGCCGAGGGCATGGGCTTCCTGCGGTATTTCTGGGCCGCCGCCGGCGCGGTGGATCCGGCGGCGGAGCGGTGGGACGAGGGCCGCCGGTTCGCGCGGTGCCGTCCCGATCGGCTGCGGGCGTGCTGGGAGCGGGCCGGGTTGGCGGACGTGGCGGTCGTACCGATCGAGGTGGCCACCGGGTTTGCCGGCTTCGCGGACCTGTGGGAGCCGTTCCTGGCCGGGCAGGGGCCCGCTCCCGGGTATGTGGCCGCGCTGTCGGGGCCGGCTCGGGGCCGGCTGCGGGAGGCACTGCGCGCGTCGGTGCCGACCCGGGCGGACGGATCGATCGTGCTCAGCGCGCGGGCGTGGGCGATCCGGGGCCGGCAGCCGGGGCGGACGGCCGGCTGAGCGACTGGGCCGGTGCGCG
>NZ_JBEXCV010000338.1:0-1716 GCF_040605455.1 Embleya sp. NPDC005575
GCCCGGCTGGGCCTGGAGGTCAACGTGACGGGCTGGCTCGCGCTGGCCGAGAACATGCCCTCCGGCCCGCGCCCGCATCCCGTGCCGGCGCACCGACCCGCCCCGCGCCCGAGCGGGAGGCCTCCCCCGCACCCGCAGCGAAGTGACACCGCCTCGCCGCCCGGGCCCGGGCGACGCACCGAGTCAGGGTGCGTTGCCCAAGGCCTGACGCAGGGGCAGAGCGCCGGTGGCGATGTGGATTCCGCGGGACACGATCCGGGCGTTGGTCGAGTCGAGCAGGGACAGTTGGGACAGCGGCGCCGGGCCGTCGTCGTGCAGCGAACAGCACAGCAGCAGCATCGTGCGCAACGCCCCCGGCGGGAACGGCGCGTCGGCGGCGGTGACCACCTCGCGCAACGTCCGCCAGCGCACCGCCGCGTAGCGGCCGTCGTCGGACCAGTCCAGGCACACCGCGTACAACTCGGGGCGGCGCACGAACGAGCCTTCCTCGGTGAGGATGTACGTGGTCGCCTGCGTCGAGTGGCTGCCCTCGGCCGCGCGGTAGAGCGCGGCCTCGACCACCTCCGAGGACATGGCCGGTACGGAGGCCCCGTCGTTGGGTCGGGCGGGGCGCGCCGCGACGCGTTCCACGCGGTGCTTGGCGTCGGTTCGGTTGCGCCGGCTGCTCGGGCGACGGTCGGTACTCATGAGACAACCCTTCGGGCCGGGTCCGGAGCCCACGTGTGGGCGGGGGCGAGCAGGTGCGCCGGTTCCACCTGGAACAGTTGGGCCAGGCGCTCCACATCGTTGAGGTCGAAGGGGAGTTCGCCGGTGAATCGACGCCACGCCCAGGACCGGCCGTGGCCCAATGCCTCGCCGATGGCGCCGTCCGTGTAACCGTCACGCCGGGCGAGCATCCGCACGTTGCGCACCACGATCATCCGGATCGGCTCGTCCGTGTCCGTGTCCGAATCCGAGTCCGGATTGGGTATCGGCTCCGCCATTCTGGTCCCACGCACCCCAGGCGCAACATCTCTCATCTCCGCAGAGTAGATCGCCGGTTGCGGGAGCGGTAGACCGGGAGAAGGACAATCATCCCTCTCTGCGGGAAAGTTGCCGCTTCACACGAACACGCGACACCGCCGTGACCACTGCTCCGGAGCGGGACTTCGGACGGGTGTGCGCGGTTCGTCGGGGTATCGGGTCGCGGTGGGCACAGGCGCGGGCCACCGCCGGAAGTTCGGGCAGGGTGCCCGGGAAGTCGTCGAACAGGTGCCGTACGACGGTCCATTGCCTCGACGCCGCGCGCTCACGACCCGGTCTCCGCCCAGGCCGCCGCCAGCCGGTCGGCGATCCGGTGCAGCACGTCGATCGCTCAGCCGACGCGCCGACCCTCACCGGCTGCGGGCGGAGGTGTGCGCGGCGGCACGTCGGCCGGGTCCGGGGTCCGGCGCCCGGGAAGTGGGACGTAGTTCGAGGAGGGCGTCGGAGAGGTCGAGGCGGCCCGCGGGTTCGCCGGTGTCACGCTCCCCTCCGACGACGCCGTGGCGACGGGCGCGGACGCGGACGCGCTCGGCGTCGGCGCTCCGGTCTGCGGAACGGGCACGGCCGGCGGCACGCGCACCGGGCGCGGAGCGTCCGAGCCGGTGGTCCAGTCGAGCACCGCCCAGCCCGCCGCGACCACGGCCAACGCCGCGACCGGCATCGCCAGGCGCAGCGGGACGCGGCGCCCGCGCC
>NZ_JBEXCV010000339.1:0-1657 GCF_040605455.1 Embleya sp. NPDC005575
CCTGCACACCGACGGACACACCGTCGACTGGTCCCGGCTGTTCACCGCAACCACCGCGACCCTGATCGACCTGCCCACCTACCCCTTCCAACACCGGAACTACTGGCTGGCGCAGTCGTCGTCGGGTGGCGTCGTCTCGGCGGGGCAGGTGGCCGCGAGCCACCCGATGCTGGACGCGGTGGTACGCGTCGCCGGCGCCGACGAGGTCGTCTTCACCGGCCGCCTGTCGGCGCGGACGCACGCCTGGGTCGCCGAACACGCCCTGGGTGGCCGGGCGTTGGTGCCGGGCACCGCGTTGATCGACATGGCGATCCGAGCCGGCGACGAGGTCGGTTGCGCCGGTGTGGCCGAGATGGTCGTCACCGCGCCGCTGGTCCTCCCGGAGACCGGCGGAGTGCAGGTCCAGCTCGTGGTGCACGAGTTGCAGGACACCGGCCACCGGCCGTTCGCGATCCATTCCTGCGACGAGATCGATCAGGAGTGGACCTGCCACGCCACCGGCCTGCTGGCTCCCTCGGCCCCGGAGCCGCGTTTCGAGCTGAGCGAATGGCCGCCGGCCGGCGCCTTGCCCGTGGCCACGGACGGGTTCTACGAGCAACTCGCCGAGAACGGCTACGTGTACGGCCCGACGTTCCGCGGGCTGCGGACGTTGTGGCGCCGCGACGGCGCCACAGGCGCCGAATTCTTCGCCGAGGTCGCGCTGCCGGAACACACGGACACGGCACGCTTCGGGATTCATCCCGCCCTGTTCGACGCGGCCATCCACCCCCGGGTCTTCGCCGCGATCGCCGATGCGGGCGAGGACTTCACGCTTGTGCTGCCGTTCGTGTGGAACGGGATCAGCCTCTACGCCACCGGGGCGACCGCGCTGCGGGTACGGGTGGTCATCGACGGCGAGACCGACGGCGGGACCTCCTGCCGGGTTCAGATGGCCGACGAGGCCGGGCAACCGGTTGCCGAGGTGCTGTCGGTGGAGGGGCGCCCGGTGTCGGCCGACGGGCCGGCCGCGCGGGACGAGACGGCCGGTTCGCTGTTCGGGGTGGACTGGGTCGAGGTCGAGGTGAGCCCGACCGGGCAGACCGGGGACTGGGCGCTGCTCGGCACCCCCGACCGGTCGGTCGATGCGGCGTTGACGGTCGACCGCCGCGAGACGCTGTCGGACGCGGCGGGGGCCGACGTGCTGCTCGCTGTCTACGCCGGCCGGCCGGCCGGCGAGGTCGTCGCACCGGTGCACGACACGGTCGTCGCAGCGCTGGATCTGGTGCGGGAATGGCTGGCCGACGACCGGTTCCGGGCGAGCCGCCTCGTTGTGGTGACCCGTGGCGCGGTGGTGGTCGGCCGGGACGCCGCCGCTCCGGACCTGGTGGGCGCCGCCGTGTGGGGCCTGCTGCGCTCGGCACAGTCGGAACACCCCGACCGGATCGTGCTGGCGGACGTCGACGACGACCCGGCCTCGCTCGCGGTCCTGCCCGCGGTGCTGGCGGCGGGCCACGACCAGGTCGCGGTGCGCGCCGGCGCGGTGACCGTGCCACGCCTGGCTCCGCAGCCCGCGGCGGACACCACCGGGCCGGAGTTGGCGCCGGACGGTACGGTCCTGGTCACCGGCGGAACCGGCGCGCTGGGCGCGCTGTTCGCCCGGCACCTGGTCACCGGGTAC
>NZ_JBEXCV010000340.1:0-1597 GCF_040605455.1 Embleya sp. NPDC005575
CCTGCACACCGACGGACACACCGTCGACTGGTCCCGGCTGTTCACCGCAACCACCGCGACCCTGATCGACCTGCCCACCTACCCCTTCCAACACCAGAGCTACTGGCTGGACGGCACCTCACCGGGCGGGCGGAAGGCCGGCGGGCTCGGTCTGACCACGGGACACCCGCTGCTGACGGCGGCCATCGAACTGGCCGGCGGTGACGGTGCGGTATGCACCGGCCGGCTCTCGCTGCACACCCACCCCTGGCTCGCCGACCACCGCATCGCCGGCGTCGCGACGCTACCCTCGGCGGCCATGGTCGAGCTGGCGGTCCGGGCCGGCGACGTGGTCGGCTGTTCCGGCGTCGCCGACCTGACCATCGCCACCCCACTGACCATCCCGGACGGCGGCGGAGTCCAGGTGCAGGTGACCATGGGCGCGGCCGACGAGAACGGGTACCGGCGGATCACCATCGGCTCCCGGCCGGACCGGGACGACGCGAGCGTGCCGTGGGAGGTACACGCCACCGGCCTGCTCACCGAGCCGGCGCCGGCGCCGATGATCTCCCTGGACGCCTGGCCACCGCCCGGCGCAACCGAGACCGGGCTCGACGACCTTCACCGGCGGCTCAATGAGAAGGGTTACGCGCACGGGCCGGCATTTCGGGGGCTGCGGGCGTTGTGGGAGCGGGGCGAGGAACTGTTCGCCGAGGTGCGGCTGCCCGACGACACGGACCCGGACACGTTCGGGATCCATCCCGCGCTGCTCGACGCCGCGCTGCACCCGTTGCTCGCCGCCGGGCAGGACATCACCGACCTGTCCTGGCACGGGTTCGACCTGTATGCCGCCGGCCCGCGCACGCTCCGGGTCCGGATCAGGCCCAAGGGCCGGGACGCGTTCCGGCTGTGGCTGGCCGACGAGACCGGCGAACCGGTCGCCGAGGTCCGCACACTGCGTCGACGCCCGGCCGCCCCCGCCGGCCGGGTCGACGGCGCGACCGGCGATTCGCTCTTCCACGTGGTCTGGTCGCCGGTCGCCCTCCCCGACCCGGAGGACCTCACCGGCACCGGCTGGGCCGTGCTCGGGAACACCCCGCCGGCGGGCCTCGCGCACCGCGTCGAGAGCGTCGCGGACGCCGCCGGGCACGTCCTGGTCGCCATGATCGACGAGCCGGCCGGAGACGACCCGGCGGCTGCGGCGCACCGGACCACCGTACGGGCGCTGGAACTGGTGCAGGACGCGCTGGCGTTCGGGACCTCCCGGCTCGTACTGGTCACCCGCAACGCCGTCGCCACCCACGACGGGGAGGACGTCGAGCTCGGTTCGGCCCCGGTTTGGGGGTTGGTCAGGTCGGCCCAGGTCGAGAATCCGGGCCGCATCACGCTGATCGACCTGGACGGCGGTCCGGCGAGCGCCGAGCGACTCCCCACCGCGATCGCCTCCGGCCACGACCAGTTGGCCATCCGCGCCGGACGGGCGAGCACGCCCCGGCTGGCCAGGGTGCGCGCGGCCACGACGGCCGGGCCGGAGTTGGCGCCGGACGGTACGGTCCTGGTCACCGGCGGAACCGGCGCGCTGGGCGCGCTGTTCGCCCGGCACCTGGTCACCGGGTAC
>NZ_JBEXCV010000341.1:0-1574 GCF_040605455.1 Embleya sp. NPDC005575
ACGCCGAGCATCCGGAACTTGCCGGTGGCCAGAGCCCGCGCCGCCGTGTTCGGCCGATAGCCGAGCATCTGCATCGCGGCGAGCACACGTTCGCGCCCGGCCGCCGGCGGCCGGGTGCTGACCACGGGCCGGGCGTACGACGGCACGGGGTGGTTCGCCACCCCGACCATCCTGGAACGGGTGCCGGCCGGACACGCCACGCTCCGGGAGGAGATCTTCGGCCCCGTCGCGGTGCTCCAACGCGCGGGCGACCTGGACCACGCCATCGCGCTCGCCCGCGACGTGCCGCACGGCCTGGTGGCGTCGGTGCACACTCGCGATCTGGACGCCGCGCTCGCCGTCGTCGACCGGATCGACACCGGCCTGGTGAAGGTCAACGCGCCCACCACCGGGGTCGACTTCCACCTGCCCTTCGGCGGCACCAAGGCATCCAGCCATGGGCCGCGCGAACAGGGCCGCGCCGCGGCGGACTTCTACACCGCCACCCGCACGGTGAGTCTGCTGCCGGCGAATCCGACGGGCGGGGCGTGAACGTCGGGGTGTCGAGCCGTATCCAGGCGCCGGAGCGTCGGGAAATGATGGGAGGGGAGGGGCACCGTGACCGATAGACTGTAACATTGCACATTGTAGAGCTGTTCGAGGCGAAGCCGGCCTCGAGGGAGGATGCACCCGATGAGAGCGCACGCCGAAGTGCCGACCGGCCCGACCGGCGAGACCGCCGCCGCGCCGAACGTGCGGGAGCGGCCGCTGGACCTGCCGTTCGTGCAGGAGCGCCGCAGCCTGCGTGATCAGGTGACGCACGCCCTGCGGGCCGCCCTCATCGCCGGCGAACTGCGCCCGGATGTCATCTATTCGGCGCCCAGCCTGGCCGCCCAGTTCCGCGTTTCGGCCACCCCCGTGCGCGAGGCAATGCTGGATCTGGTCAAGGAAGGACTGGTCGAGGTTGTCCGCAACAAGGGCTTCCGGGTGACCGCGCTGTCCGCCCGGGACCTCGACGAATACACCGAGATTCGGTCGATGATCGAGGTCCCCGTCCTGGTGCGCCTGGCCGAGACCGCAGACCCCGCCGCGCTGCAGGCGCTGCGCCCGGTGGCCGCCGCGATCGTGGCCGCCGCGGAGCGGCGCGACCTGATCGGCTACCTGGAGTCCGACCGGCAGTTCCACCTCGGACTCCTCGAACTGGGCGGCAACCAGCGCCTGGTCGAGGTCGTCGGCGACCTGCGCAAGCGCTCGCGCCTGTACGGACTCACCCGACTCGCCGAACGCGGCGCGCTGGTGGCCTCGGCGCGCGAACACGACGAGATCCTCGACCTGCTGCTCGCCGGGGACGGGGAGGGCGTTCGTCGAGCGATGAGCGAACACCTCGGCCATATCCGCTCGCTCTGGTCCGATCCGGCCCGCGAGCCCGCGCCGGAGTAACGCCGCGTGGTCGTCGCGGCCCGGGAACGTGCACCGATTCCCGGCCACGGCACCGGCTTCCGAACCCGTGAGGGCCAACCCGCCGCCGCGCCCGGACGCGGCTCCTCGGCATGCCCCGATTCCGTAGCGGCGGCGCGCCGCCGACAGCGGGGGGT
>NZ_JBEXCV010000342.1:0-1566 GCF_040605455.1 Embleya sp. NPDC005575
GCCGCGCCCGCACCCCCGCCCGCGCCCGCTTCCGCGCCGCCGTCGCACGCCGCCGCGACCGGACCGCGGACCGCCGCCTCCGCGACGGGGCCGGGCACGGCGGCCGGCCCGACAGCCGGCGCCGCCGTACCGCCTCGACCCACTGCGCCGCCGCCGGCGCAGACCTATGGGGGGACTCGGCCGTGACCGCCGAGGTCGAGGCGGAGCCGGCGGAGGAGCTTCCGCCCCCGCCTCGGCTGTGGCGGTTGCGGCGCCGGGTGCGCACGCTCGGCCGCAGCGTGGTCGGCCTGCTCTTCGCGGGCGCGGTGCTGGTGACCGGCGCCCGGCTGCTCGTGTTCGACGCGATGTGGCCGCTCGCGATCATCACCGTCTTCGCGCCCTACGCCGCGGCCGCCTCGGTGCTCGTGCTACTCGGTGCGGCGCTGTTGCGGATGCGGCTGACCCTGCTCGTCGCGCTGGGCCTGGTGGTTGTGCACACCCTGTGGATGTTGCCGCGGCTGAGCGCCGCCGACGGTCCCGCGCCCGGCGGGGTGCGGTTGCGGGTGATGACCTCCAATGCCTACTTCGGCAAGGCGGATCCGGTCCGGATCACCGAATTGGTGCGACGTGAGCGGGTGGACGTGTTGGCCGTGCAGGAGTTGACGCCGGAACTGGCGACAGGCCTGGAGCAGGCCGGCCTCACCCGAGAACTCCCGTACACGGCCGGCCACGGCGAACCCGGCGCGTCCGGGCTGGCGATCTACGCACGCCGGCCCTTGGGCGAGGAGCGGTTGTTGCCCGAACGGACCACGATGCCGATGCCCGGCAGCACCGTGGAGGTGGACGGGCGCCGGGTCCGGATCCAGGGTGTGCACACCATCCCGCCGATGCGTGGGCAGGCCGGGCAGTGGGCGCACGACATGGACGCGCTGCGCCGCGAGGCGGAGCGGCGCACGCTGCCGGTGATCTTCCTCGGCGACTTCAACGCGACCTCGGACAACGCCTCCTTTCGCGCGCTCACCGGGGCCGGGCTGCGGGACGCACACGAGGAGCGCGGCCGGGTCCTGGTGCGCACCTGGCCGATGGCGTACTTCCACGGCCTGCCGGCACTGTTCGGGATCGACCACGTGCTGGTGGCCGGCGGGATCGACGTGGTCTCGGCGTCCGAACACCGGGTGCCGCACACCGATCACGCCGCGGTCATTGCCGAACTGTCGCTGCGCTGAGTCTTCGTCAAGATCCCGTCAGGAACGACCTCACCTGCGTCGATGCCGCGTCAAGAGACCCGATACGGCCGCTGCGCGCGACTAGCGTCGAGTCTCGCAAGGCAGTTCGCCCAGGCGACTGCACTCAGGCAACTCCGAGGATCTGATCGCATGTCCGCTCTGTTCGCGCTCTTCGCCGTCGTCGTGATCGCCCGTGTCCTGGCCACCTGGAAGCTCTCCACCCGGCGGGCCGCCGGCTCGGTCGGCACGGCGACCGAGACCCGCGCCGACCGCGTGCTCGCGGCCTGAGCATACGAGTGGCAGTACGGGCTGAAGGTCATCACGACGGACCGCCGGCCCGTCACCCACGTGGGTGACGGGC
>NZ_JBEXCV010000343.1:0-1515 GCF_040605455.1 Embleya sp. NPDC005575
CTCCTCGGCCGCCGGTGGTTCGGGGAGTTGCACGGACTGCAACAGCAGTTGTGCCACGTCGACGACGCGGAGTTCCTCCCGGGCCTCGCCGGCCTGCTTCTTGGCGTTGATCGAGTCGGTGAACATCACCAGGCAGAACGGGCACGCGGTGGAGACGATGTCCGGCCCCAGGGCCAGGGCCTCGTCCATGCGCTCGTTGTTGATGCGCTTGCCGATGCGTTCCTCCATCCACATCCGCGCGCCACCCGCACCACAGCAGAACCCGCGCTCCTTGTGCCGGTGCATCTCCTCGTTCCGCAGACCCGGCACCCGCGCGATGATCTCCCGCGGCGGCGTGTACACCTTGTTGTGCCGCCCCAGATAACACGGGTCGTGATAAGTGACCAGACCGTCCACCGGCGCCACCGGCGTCAACCGACCCTCGTCCAACAGGTGCTGCAACAACTGCGTGTGGTGGATCACCTCGAAGTGCCCCTCCAACTGCGGGTACTCGTTGGCCAGCGTGTTGAAGCAGTGCGGACACGTCGTCACGATCCGCTTCCTCGGCGCGTCCTCCAACGCCGCGTTCAACGTCGCCACGTTCTGCGCCGCGAGCATCTGGAACACCACCTCGGAACCCAACCGGCGCGCCGAGTCACCCGTGCAGGACTCCTCCTTGCCCAGGATCCCGTACCGCACCCCCGCGATGTGCAACAGCTCCGCGAACGCCTTCGTGGTCTTCTTCGGCCCGTCCGCCAACGCCCCCGCGCACCCGACCCAGTACAGGTACTCCAACTCGGCCGGCTCGACGTCCTGCCCCACGACCGGCACCTCGATACCGGTCGCCTTCCTCAATTCCTTGACCCAGTCCAGGCGGGCCTTCGTCGCCACACCCCACGGGTTGCCCTTGTTCTCCAACCCCTTGAGCATCGTCGCCGCCTCGGAGGGGAACGCGCTCTCGATCAACACCTGATACCGGCGCATGTCCACGATGTGGTCCACATGCTCGATGTCCACCGGGCACTGCTCCACACACGCCCCGCACGTGGTGCACGACCACAACACGTCCGGATCGATCACCCCGTTCTCCGCCGCCGTGCCCACCAGCGGCCGCTCCGCCTCCGCCAACGCCGACGCCGGGACCTTCGCCAACTGCTCGGGGGTCGCCCGCTCGTTGCCCTCCTCGTCCCTGCCGCCACCCGCCAACAGGTACGGCGCCTTCGCGAAGGCGTGTTCACGCAACGACATGATCAACAACTTCGGCGACAACGGCTTGCCCGTGTTCCACGCCGGACACTGCGACTGACACCGACCACACTCGGTACACGTGGAGAAGTCCAGCAGACCCTTCCAGGTGAAATGCTCGACCTGCGAGACCCCGAACACCGCATCGTCCGCCGGATCCTCGAAATCGATCACCTCACCCCCCGAACGCATCGGCTGCAACGCACCCAACGCGACCCCACCATCCGCCTCACGCTTGAAGTAGATGTTGAAGAACGCCAGGAACCGGTGCCACGCCACACCCATGCTCGG
>NZ_JBEXCV010000344.1:0-1496 GCF_040605455.1 Embleya sp. NPDC005575
CCCGAGGTCGGGTTGACGCTCATCGAGAAGTCGGGGCCCGGGTTCCCGTTGCAGGTGGGGTCGCCGGTCTGGGCGGGCACGCTGATCGCGTCCCAGGCGGCCTTGGTCTTGTTGAACAGGGCGCATGTGGGGTCGAGGGTCTTGGCGGAGTTGAGGGTGGCGGTGCGGTACTTCTTGTAGGTCATGCCGCTGGTCTTGAGCAGCATGCCGCCGTAGAAGATCTTGCCGGCCTGTTGGACGCCGACGCCGGTGAGGGTGGTGTTGTTGCAGGTCGGGCTGGTGGGTTTGCCGCCGCCGGGGTTGGTGCCCTCGGCGAGCAGGTAGAACCAGTGGTTGAGCGGGCCGGCCGCGGCGTGTTCCTCGGTGTTGGGGATGGAGGAGCTGTAGCAGTCCGGGTCGCCGTTGGTGGACGGCTTGTACATGTAGCGGATGGGGCCTTGGCCGACGAGGTTGACGGCTTCGCCGACGGTGTAGTCGGGGACGTCGTACGGTGTGGGTTCGTTGGTGTAGGCCTCGGTCAGCGCGCCCATGATGTCGCCGGTGGATTCGCCCAGGCCGGGTTCGGTGCCGGCGCCGCCGGGGGTGAACTGGTCGATGCCGTGGCCGAATTCGTGGCCGACGACGTCCATCGAGCCGATCCACTGGTTGGCCTGGTTGTGGCCGATGGAGACGGAGGAGCCGTCCCAGTAGGCGTTGACGTCGTTGAGGCCGACCTTGACGGGCCAGCTGCCGCCGGTGCCGTTGTGGCCGTTGCGGCCGAGCCAGTCGCGGAGCATGTTCCATTCCTTTTGCGCCGCCCACATGACGTCGGCGCAGCCGGTTTCCTTGCTGGAGGCCTGGCCGTTGCCCCACGAGTCGGTGGATTTGGAGAAGATCTGGCCGGTGCTGTAGTCGGCGCAGGTCAGGCCGGGGCGGTTGGGGTCGCGTAGGGAGTATGTGCCGTTGTTGTTGGTGGTGTCGATGGTCAGCGGGTTGGGGCCGTTCCATTGGCTGTTCGCGCTGCCGGCCTTGACGTCGTCGACGGTGTCGAGCACCGTGCCCGTGCTCGCGTCGACGAAGACGTGCAGCCGGCTGGGCGCGGTGGCGGTGCGGCCGGCCAGGACGGTCTCCCAGGCCAGTGCGCTCTTGCCGTCCTTGACCCGGACGACCAAGCGGTGCGACTCGACCTTGTCCACGACCGCGAGCTTGGTCTTGGACGTGGCCTCCGCCGCGCCGGCCGCCACGACGGGCTGGATCTGGACGGCTATGCGGGCGTCGGTCGAGGATTGGGTCGCGCGGACGCGGCCCTGGCCGTCGGCGAGTACGACGGCGTCGCCGCCGACCACCGGGATGCCCCGGTAGGTGCGCTCGTAGGCGACCGAGTAGAGGCCGTTGACCCACGGGGTCACCGCTTGGCGCTGGTACTGCTCGTCGGGACCCTTGGCGAGGGAGTCCAGACCGCTGGCCGCGGCGCGGTCGGCGGCGGAGACCGCCAGCGACTGCGAGCCGGGCGGGGG
>NZ_JBEXCV010000345.1:0-1485 GCF_040605455.1 Embleya sp. NPDC005575
TGCAAGGGTCCCCGGTTCCGGCTTCGCGTCGCACCGACGATGGTCACCCACCGTCACCGAAACACGTCCCCGAACTCGGCGGAGGCGATCGTGTCGACCGGTGGCCGACGACGAGCCGATCGCCTGTCGCAGAACACTAGTCACAGGCGTGTCACGACCATCACGATCGACCCTCACATTACCGAAACTTTACCTACATCGCCGTTTCCTTCTCCGGGTATCGCGGGAAAAGCACTTGGATTCCCGAAAGTCGATCTTGAGCTGTTTTGACGAATATTGCCGGCGTATGGCCCTGGTCGGAGAGTGATCGACCCGTGCCGGCCGGACGGCAACAACGGCGTCCCGTGCCGCGACGGTCGACGATCGAGGGCTGCTCCGAGCGGCCGGTGGAACTCGACACACACGACGGCGCCCTCCTTCGGAACGAATCCGAGGGAGGGCGCCATCGAGGTTTTCGTGCGACCGATGGATTTACCCGGGTCGAATCGCCGCGTAGAACGGCATCGAGTCGAGCGGCGCCGTGGTCACGTTCTTGCCCGGCCGCGGGGCGTGCACGATCTGGCCGTTGCCGATGAACATGCCCACGTGCCGGTTGTCCGAGTAGAAGAACACCAGGTCGCCCGGCTGAAGCGAGCCCTTGGCGATCCGCGGACCGTCGTTGACCTGGGTCCACGTGGTCCGGCTGAGCGAGACGTTCGCCGCCTTCCAGGACGCCTGAGTCAGACCCGAGCAGTCGTAGGAGCCGGGGCCCTCGGCGCCGGAGACGTACGGCTTGCCGATCTGTGCCATCGCGAACGCGATCGCCGCCTTGGCCCGGCCGGACGCGGGGATGTTCGTCGCCGGCGGCGTTTCCGGCTTGTCCCGCGAGCTGCGGTCGTTGCCCCGCGTGGTGTCGCCCGCGTGCTCGTCGGAGTCGAGGACCTTCTTCTGCTGCTCCTCGGTGAGGGTGTTCAGCAGTCGTTGGGCCTCGGCGAGCTTGGCCTGAATCTCGGTCTTGTTCTTGTTCAGCTCGGTCCGCAGCTTCTCCAGCTCGCCGAGCTGCGAGGAGGCCTCGGTGCGGTCCTGCTGGAGAACTCGGGCCTGCGCCGCGATCTGCTTCAACTTGGCGGCCTGTTGACCGTCGAGCTGGGACAACATCTGCGACTTCTGCAGGTAACCCTCGGGGTCGCCGCTGAGCGCGAGCGAGAGCGACGGCGGCAGACCGCCGCTGCGGTACTGGTTGGCCGCCAGGACACCGATCTGATCGCGCAGGGCGTTGAGCGCGGTCTGTTCCTCGGTGATTCGCGCCTGCGTCTGGTTCGCGGTGCCCTGCTGCTTGGTGATCTGCTCCTCGACGCCGTTGGCGGCGTCGGTGGCCTTGATCACGTCACTGTGCAGCTGGTTGACGCGGTCCTTGGTCTGCTGGAACGACTGCGCGGGATCCGCGCTCGCGGTGCCGGCGAAGGTCATCACGCCGGTCATCGTCGCGGCGGCCGTGACGACGGT
>NZ_JBEXCV010000346.1:0-1478 GCF_040605455.1 Embleya sp. NPDC005575
GGGACTATCAAGGACTCGGTGTACACCCTGAGCAAAGGGAGTATCCGATGACCGACGTGGCGATTACGACGACCGGGTCGAGTCCGGTGGAGGCCGTTTCGGGAACGTCCGTGCCGGCTACCGGGCAGGGCGTGGACACTACGTTGACGGCTGCGGTGGCCGAGCTCGCGGAGAAGGCGGCCGAGCAGGCCAGGGCGGGTGGGGTGCGCCTGCTCGGTGAGGGTGGCCTGTTGCAGGCACTCGCCAAGCACTTGATGGAGGACGCGCTGAACGCGGAGATGGACGAGCATCTCGCCGGCGAGCAGGCCCGCGTGGGCGGGGCGGGCGTCCGGCGGGGCGGGAACGCCCGCAACGGCACCCGCCGCAAGACGGTGAACACCGAGGTCGGACCGGTCACCCTGGACATCCCGCGGGATCGGGCGGGCACGTTCCGCCCGGGCCTGGTCCCGGTCCACGCGCGCCGCACCGGTGCGTTGGACGAGATGGTGATCTCGCTGACCGCGAAGGGCCTCACCGGTGGCGAGATCGTCGCGCACCTGGCCGAGGTCTACGACATCACCACGTCGAAGGAGACCGTCTCCACCATCACCGACCAGGTGCTCGGGGGCATGAACGAGTGGCGCACCCGCCCGCTCGACCCGGTCTACCCGGTGGTCTTCGTCGACGCGATCCACGTGAAGATCCGCGACGGCCAGGTCGCCAACCGACCCGTCTACGTGGCCCTGGGCGTCACCGTCGACGGCTACCGCGACATTCTCGGGCTGTGGGTGGGCGATGGCGGCGAGGGCGCCAAGTACTGGGGCCAGGTCCTGGGCGAGCTCAAGAACCGGGGCGTCGGGGACTGTTGCGTCCTGGTCTGCGACGGGCTGAACGGCCTGCCCGACGCGGTCGCGTCGGTGTGGCCCGCCACCGTGGTCCAGACCTGCATCGTCCACCTCCTGCGGAACTCGTTCCGCTACGCGTCGAGGAAGGACTGGGCGGCGATCTCCCGGGACCTCAAGCCCGTCTACACGGCGGCGACCGAGGCCGCCGCGCACGAACGCCTCGCCGAGTTCGCCGCGACGTGGGAGACGAGGTATCCGGCGATCGTGCGGTTGTGGGAACGCAGTTGGGCCGAGATGGTGCCCTTCCTCGCGTTCGACCGCGAGATCCGCACGATCATCTGCACGACCAACGCGATCGAGTCGATCAATGCCCGCTACCGCCGCGCGGCCAACGCCTCCGGGCATTTCCCCAACGAACAGGCCGCCCTCAAACGGCTCTACCTCGCGACGCTCGCGCTCGACCCCTCCGGGAAGGGACGCGTGCGCTGGTCCAACAAATGGAAGGCCGCGCTGAACGCCTTCGACCTCGCCTTCGACGGCCGCGTCACCGCCGGCCGCACCTGAGCCGAACCGGCGACGACCAAACGAACGAAACCGAGTCGAAACCCCGACTCACTCGAACGAGACCCCGTACACCTAAATCCTGATACTCCC
>NZ_JBEXCV010000347.1:0-1461 GCF_040605455.1 Embleya sp. NPDC005575
CGTGGCCGCGCCGCCGACCCCAAGCGCGCGTACGGCGCCGGAGCCGCGGTTGTCCAAGGAGGTCCGCCGCCCGCGTGAGCCCAAGGGGGCCAGGGACGGGGAGCCGACCGGCCTCAAGCGCTTCGGCGTGCTCACCGTGCCGCCGGGCCTGCCGGAGCCGCTGTTGGCCGAACTCGTCTCGATCGTCGAGGGGTTCCGCGCGCATCAGGCCGGCGGCGTCGCCGACCTGACCGTCGTCGCGGAGTTGACCAAGCGCAAGGCCGCCGCACTCACCCTGTGGGCCGACGCACCGTATCCGCTGGGCACGGGCCTGGTCCGGGCCGAGGCCGACCGGGCCCGCCGGGCGTACGAGACCACCCTCCAGCAGTTGGCCCAGCAGCGCGGCATCCCGTGGGAGAGCACCCGTCCCGGCGCGGAGCCGGGTGGGCACTGGGCGGTGAGCGGTCTCGGCGAGCCGGTGCGCGGCGCGCTGACCTATATCGGGCGGACCGAGCCCGGCACCGCGCCCGTCTCCCGACTGCTCGCGCTGGTCTGCCTGTTGCGCGGAGTCGGCTCGGGCGTGGCCAACCTGACCGGGCCGGACCTGCGCGGCGTGTGCGGTAAGGAGGCCGAACTCGCGGTCGGCGAACTGACCGCGTCCGGGTGGCTCACCGTGGACGTCGAGGACTTGCTGGCGACCGAGGAGGACCCGGTCGGGTGCGGTGTCCCCGGCGCCGAAGGGTTCTCGTTGGGCAAGTTGCCCCGAACCCGGTCCTCGGGTTGGGTCGCCCGACTGATCTCGCACAAGAAGCTGCGCAAGCAGCCCGCACACGTACGGCTGGCCGCGCTCGGCATCACCGCCCACTCGGACGCGAACGGCGACGCCCGCGTGGAGGTCGCGTTCCTCACCGGCCTCACCGCGACCACGGCCGAAGAGGTCGCGGCCGGCGCGGAGATCCTGGTCGCGGACGGCTGGCTGACCGAGGCCCACGTCGAGAACGGCGAGCTGCGCGGGCGAATCGCACCGGAGCATTTGATCTACGTGGAAGCACTGCGCACGAACACCCCGGTGCAAACCCTCCAGGCGGCGGCCAAGGCCACGGCAGCCGCAGCGGAGGCCGGCACCGCTCCGGATACGGCACCGGCCTAGGCATGTCCTGCGCTTCCGGGCGCGGAGCCGGGTGATCGACACGGCGACGATGGCGCGCTGCGAAGTTCGCAGCCAGGTTCGGCCGGACCGCGCGGGCGGCCGGCGCCATAACGGCGTGTTCGCACCGGCGGGCCCCTCCGGCCCGTAGGCACGGGCCGGACCCTGCGCGAGCACCCGTCGTACGCCGAACAGGCGCTCCGCAGCCGCTCGGCAGCTGTCGATTGCCCTCCGCGCGCCGGCCGGTCGGTCACCGCACAATCCTTGACCGGGCGCCGTCGGTCGAGTTCGCGCCGGGATCGCGGTGGGCATGTCGACCGCCGCGTACGGCGCGG
>NZ_JBEXCV010000348.1:0-1441 GCF_040605455.1 Embleya sp. NPDC005575
CCTCGATTCCTAATCTTGTTGTCAAGCGGCGAGAGTGACCGGCGGTGTGGGCTGGTAGCACCGTCCGTCACGCAGCAGGGCCCACAGGACGTTGACGCGACGGCGGGCCAGAGCGAGGACGGCCTGGGTGTGTCGCTTGCCCTCGGCTCGCTTGCGGTCGTAGAAGCGGCGGGACTCCTCGCAGCAGCGGATGCTGATCAACGCGGAGGTGTAGAAGACGCGTTGGAGGCGCCGGTTGTATCTCTGCGGGCGGTGCAGGTTCCCGCTCACCTTCCCCGAGTCGCGCGGGGCCGGGGCGACGCCGGCGAAGGCGGCGAGGCGGTCGGGGGTGGCGAACGCGGCCATGTCGCCGCCGGTCGCGGCGAGGAACTCGGCACCGAGCAACGGCCCGATACCCGGCACGCTCGCGATCACGGCGGCGTGTTCGTGCTCGCGAAACCGACCCTCGACGAGCTTGTCGGTCTCGGCGATCCGCTCGTTGAGGGCCATCACCTCCCGTGCGAGCGTGTGCACGAGTCGGGCGGTGACCTTCTCGCCCGGCACGGCGGTGTGCTGACGCTCGGCGGCCGCGACGGCGCCGGCGGCGAGCTGCGCGGCATTGCGGACCTTGCGGTTGCGCAGCCAGGTCTCCAGCCGCCGGGCGCCGACACGGCGGATCGCCGCCGGGGTCTGATAGCCCGTCAGGAGGACCAGAGGTCCGACATTGGTCAGCTCCAACTCCCGTTCCAGGGAGGGGAATATGCCGGTCAACAGGGCTCGGAGGCGGTTGACGGTCCGGGTGCGATCGGCAGCGAGATCCATGCGATAGGCGGTGAGGAGTCCCAGCTCGATGGTGAGCTCGTCGCCGGGCCGCAGGGGGTGCAGGTCGCGGCGGACGCGGGCCTGGTCGGCGATGATCGCCGCGTCCTTGGCGTCGGTCTTGCCGTCGCCGCGGTAGCCGTCGGCCGCCCGGTTGACCACGCGGCCGGGGATGTAGAGGAGGTATTGACCGTGGTTGACCAGGAGTGCGATCAGCAGACCGGCGGCGCCGTCGGCCAGGTCCACCGCCCAGACGACCTCTTCGCCCAGGGCGAGGACGTCGCCGAGCAGGTCCAGCAATATCGGCTCGTCGTTGGCGACGCGCCGCGAGAGCAGACGCTTGCCGTTCTCGTCGATCGCCACGCAGTGGTGGTGGGTTTTCCCCGCGTCCACCCCGACCCAAATCTTTGCCACGCGCCCCTCCGAAAGCCTGTCGGTTCGTGTTCTCCCGCAGACGACCTCGCCGTCGAGTCCCTACACAGCGACCGAATCGCAGTTCCTAATCAGCGGCCGAGTCGTCGCGAGGTGCCGGGCGGCAAATCGAGGGAAGCCACGATCGGCAGACGCCTGAAAGCCACACCCGACACCTCTGGGTGGGAGAACCCTACGAATGGCTCGCCCTGCCCATCAACAAGGTAGGGAC
>NZ_JBEXCV010000349.1:0-1423 GCF_040605455.1 Embleya sp. NPDC005575
CCATCATGCCGCACACCGAGCCGAGTCCATGTGAGACACGCTCTAATACTGCAACGACACTCCGTGACCGGAAGTCATCACGGTCGTTGGTCCGTTCGTGTCGATGGAGATAGTTGACGGTTGGTCAGATGCGTTCGCTGACTTCGCGGGGCGGTTCGCGGGCCGGTTCGGGCGGGTGGAGCCGCGCCGGCGGATGGTGTCCTACCTGCGGGGATTGCTTGGCGAGTCGGAGCGCAAGAACGGCTGGACTCTGGCGGAGGCGGCCGGGGAGGCCGGTCCTCAGGGGATGCAGCGGCTGCTGAACCATTACCGCTGGGACGCCGACGCTCTGCGTGACGACGTTCGTGACGCGGTTGTGGAGCTCGTCGGAGATCCCGACCGGGGAATTCTGATTCTCGACGAGACGGGCTTTCTCAAGAAGGGGGGCCGGTCGGCAGGTGTGGGTCGGCAGTATTCGGGGACGGCGGGCCGGATCGAGAATTCCCAGGTCGGGGTCTTCCTCGCTTACGGATCCGAGAAGGGTCGGGCACTGATCGACCGAGAGCTGTATCTTCCGAAGGACTGGACATCGGACCGCGAACGCTGCCGGGCGGCGGGTATCGGCGACGAGGTCGAGTTCGCCACCAAGCCGGACCTGGGGCTGCGCATACTGAAGCGGGCTGTGGAATCCGGTATTCCGTTCGGGTGGGTGACCGGCGACGAGGTCTACGGTCAGGCGGGGCGGATCCGACTGTGGCTGGAAGAGCATGAGATTCCCCATGTGCTCGCCGTTCCGAAATCGCAGATGGTCATGACCATGGAATTCTTCGGACAGGCCCGGGCGCACGAGCTGGTCGGCGAGCTTCCCGACGACGTGTGGGCGCGCCTGAGCTGCGGCGACGGTGCTCACGGCCCGCGCGAGTACGACTGGGCGGCAGCCGCGATCCGGCCCTGGCGACTCGCGGGCTGGGATCACTGGCTTTTGGCACGGCGCAGCCTCGCGGACCCCACGGAAATCGCCTACTACATCTGCTTCTGCCCGGCCGGTACGCCGCTGGACGAACTTGCGCGGATCGCAGGATCCCGGTGGATGGTTGAGGAATGTTTCCAGACGGCGAAGAATGAAACCGGATTCGATCACTACCAGGTACGCGGCTACACGGCGTGGTATAGGCACATATCCCTCTCCATGGCCGCCCTCGCCTTCCTTGCCATCTTGCGAGCGGAGGCAAAAAAGGGGATCTGGAAGCCGGTGGCGGTCGATATCTGGTACCCGTGACCATGAATGAGGCCCGGCGGCTCTTCAACCGTATTTCTTCTCCGGTTCGCCACAGCACAAAGCATGTACTCGCCTGGTCCATATGGCGAAGAAGAAGCCAAGCTCGAGCTCGCATCAGCCATTACAGACGCCGAGGACATCCCGAAGTGTCGTTGCAGTACTAAG
>NZ_JBEXCV010000350.1:0-1388 GCF_040605455.1 Embleya sp. NPDC005575
CCGCCGACGCCGCGCTGGCCGGCCGCGAGGCGCTGCGCGTGGTGCTCGGCCCCGCCGCCCCGGGCTGGGAGCCGTTCGCGGCGCTGCTCGCCGAGGGCGGCCCGGTGCCCGATCTCGACCTGGACGACGACGATCCGGTGCAGATCATGTACACGTCCGGCACCGAGTCCCGGCCCAAGGGCGCGGTGATGACCAGCCGCAACCTGATCGCGCAGTACGCGACCGCGATCATCGACGGCGGGATGGCCGCCGACGACGTGGAGATCCACGCGCTGCCGCTGTACCACTGCGCACAGCTGCACTGCTTCCTGACGCCGGACGTCTACTTGGGCGCGACTTCGATCATCCTGCCCGCGCCGGACCCGGCCACGCTGCTCGCCACCGTCGAGCGCGAACGGGTGACCAAGTTGTTCTGCCCGCCGACCGTGTGGATCGCGCTGCTGCGCCACCCCGACTTCGACACTCGGGACCTGTCCAGCCTGCGCAAGGGCTACTACGGCGCGGCCGCGATGCCGGTCGAGGTGTTGGCGGAACTACGGCGCCGACTGCCGCAGTTGCGGCTGTACAACTTCTACGGCCAGACCGAGATGTCGCCGGTCGCCACCATCCTGGGCCCGGACGAACAGGAGCGGAAGGCCGGTTCGGCCGGACGCGCGGGCTTGAACGTACAGACCCTCGTGGTCGACGAGCAGGACCGGCCGGTGCCGCCCGGCGTGGTCGGCGAGATCGTGCACCGGGGCCCGCACACGATGCTGGGCTACTGGAACGACCCCGAGCGCACCGCCGAGGCGTTCCGCGGCGGCTGGTTCCACAGCGGCGACCTCGGGGTGCTCGACGACGAGGGCTACCTCTCGGTGGTGGACCGCAAGAAGGACATGGTCAAGACCGGCGGCGAGAACGTCGCGGGCCGCGAGGTCGAGGAGGTCATCCACGCCCACCCCGCCGTCGCCGAGGCCGCCGTCTTCGGCGTCCCACACCCGTACTGGATCGAAGCCGTCACCGCGGTGGTCGTCCCGAAGCCCGGCGAAAAGTTCACCCCGGAACAACTGACCGACCACTGCCGAACCCACCTCGCCGGCTTCAAGGTCCCCAAGTACGTGGTGATCGCCGAAGCACTCCCCAAAAACCCGAGCGGCAAAATCCTCAAACGCCAACTACGCGAACAACACGCCTCCCTGGCCACCGACAACCCCTGACCCAACCACCACCCGAACAACCCAACAGCCCAACCAGCGCACGAGGCCAACTCAGCCCGGCCGGCGCTTGAGGCCAACTCAGCCCGGCCGGCGCTTGAGAAGCCGTTGTCATATCGAATGTGATCGTTGAGTTTCCGCTGGTCAGGCATGAAGTCCGGTGCTGTGCGGGAGGGATGACCGCGTCGGGTTGTC
>NZ_JBEXCV010000351.1:0-1386 GCF_040605455.1 Embleya sp. NPDC005575
GTCCGAGGCCGGGTCGGCCGGCGGCGGTGGCTGC
Source organism: Embleya sp. NPDC005575 (assembly GCF_040605455.1). NCBI lineage: Bacteria > Bacillati > Actinomycetota > Actinomycetes > Kitasatosporales > Streptomycetaceae > Embleya > Embleya sp. NPDC005575. The sequence goes on from NZ_JBEXCV010000351.1 coordinate 35, forward strand.
GGCGCGGCGCCGGACGAGCCGAAGGTCAGGGCGGTGAAGTCCCGTCCCTGGACGACCGGGCCGTGCTGGGTTCCGCCACTGATCGTGTTGTGCACCGCACCTGCCGCCTCCGGTGGCGCCAACGGTGCCAACTCGTCAAGCAACGCGCGCAGTTCCGCCGCCGCCACCGGATCGGCACGGAGCAGGCGGCGCAGCCGGGTGCGCCATTCCGCCTCGACGTCCGCGATCACCAGGTCGTCGCCGGCTTCCCGGGCCACGGACAACTCGCGTTGGGAGGACTCCAGTTCGCGTTCCACCACACTCCCCTGGGCCGGGTCGCCACGGCCGAACAGGGCGGCGATCCGGGTCCGGGCCTGCGCCCAGGACTCCGACACCATCAGCCCGACCATCGTGGTCGCGCCCGATGCCGCCAACGTCATCAGCTCTGCCTCCACACCGACCCCCGCAGTTGTGGCCGCCGAGGTGGGCCGACCGACGCGCATCGCCCACCCCGAACCGCGTCGTCGCCGAGTCCGTCGTCGCGGGCCCGCCGTTGGGCGCATTCTTGCCCACATCCGCCCCCGAACACGCCGATTTCGCCGAAGCCGACCGCGTTGGGCAAGCCCCCGGCGACGCAGCGTCAGCTCACCTCTGCGCCGTCGTCGAGGGCGTCCGGCCGGATCTCGTCGGCGAGCACCACCGCCCGGGCACGGCCCGCGTGGACATCGCTCGGGTCTCGCACAACGGGCAGCGCACGTCGCTCCCGGTGGGCGCGGTGACCCAGCCCGGACGTCCTAGCGATCGGCCCGTTGCCCGCTGCGCGTTGCCCGGGCCGGGCGGGTGTCGATCAGGGTGAGCGCGTCCTCCACGGAGCCGGCCGGATCAGGCAGCGGGTAGAGCACGCCGCGAATCGTGCGGGTGTCGTCCAGGAGCAGGGTCAGCCGCTTGAGCCGGTCCACGCCCGCCGCCCGGAAGGTGGGCAGCCGGAGCGCCGCGGTCAGTTCCAGGTCGGCGTCCGAGAGCAGCGGGAACGGGATGTTCGCGTGTGCCGCGAACGAGGCCAATTGGTCCGGGCGTTGGGTGCTCACACCGAGCACGGTGGCGCCACGGTCGGTGAATTCGTGCAGCCGGTCGCGGTAGGCGCACGATTCCAGCGTGCAGCCGGGCGCGCCGGGGATCTCGTCCCAGCCGGGCGGATACCCCTGGAGGCCGGGCGCGTACGCGCCGGGGAAGCAGTACAGGACCGTCCACGCGGTGTCCGCGATCGGGTCGCCCCGATCCGCACGCGGCGCGAGCCGGCCTGACACCGACCGCGCGGGCGAGCCACGGGAGCGCGATCGGGCCGGGGCGGGGTCGGCGCCGGGATCGTGCCG
>NZ_JBEXCV010000352.1:0-1371 GCF_040605455.1 Embleya sp. NPDC005575
CCGAGGCTGCTATATCTCGTCAAGCCGCTTGAGGGGTTTTCTGGTCACCGGCGTCTGCCGGCTGCTCGGATCGTTCGAGGAGCTTGAAGAGTTGGCGCGCGATCGCGCGTTTCAGACACCGCTGGGCGTCTCTGGACGTCTTGCCCTCGGTCGTTCGTCGGGCCACGTAGGCACGGGTGGCCGGGTCGAGGCGCATGCGGATGAGGGTGATCGTGTGGAGCGCGCGGTTGAGCTGTCGGTCGCCGCTGCGGTTGAGGCGGTGCCGGTTGGTCAGTCCGGAGGACGCGGGGATCGGCGCGGCGCCGGCGAAGGACGCGAACGCGGCCTCCGAACGGAACCTGCCGGCATGCGACCAACTGACGAGGATCTGCGCGGCACTGATCGGTCCGACGCCCAGGAGACTCAGCAGCCTCGGGGCCAACACGGTCACGAGGGAGAGGAGTTCGTCCTCCAGCTCCTTGGCCTCGGCTCGCAGGGACTCGATGCGTTGGGCTGTGGACCGCAGGGCGCGAACGGTCATGCGGTGCTCGATGTCCTGGGCCGGGCGATCGCGCAGCCTCGCGCAGTGGGCCACCTGGGACTTGCTCGTCCTGCCCCGGAGTTCGGCACGCAACTCGTCGGGCGCCGAGACGAGCAGCGCCTTGAGCTGGTTGACCGCGGCCGTGCAAGCCAGGACGGCACCCTGACGGGTCGCGAGCAGGACCCGCAGGGCCTCACGTTCCCCTCGCCGCCGGGGATGGATCGGGTGCTCGGCGGTCAGGGCCTCGCGAGCCGCACGGACGGCGTCGAGCATGTCGGTCTTGCGGCCGCCTCGAACCGCGGGCCGCTTGGGCCGGCAGACCTCGACGACGCGTTCGCCCGCGTCGTCCAGGAACGCGGCAAGTCCCGCTCCGTAGCTGCCCGTTCCCTCCAACGCCCAGCAGCGTGCGCCGGGGACGGTCTCCCGGGCGAAGTCCAGGAGTCTTTGATAGCCACGCGTGTTGGCGGGGCTGTCGGTGGTGGCGAGGACGGCGCCGATGGGGCTGACGGCCGCGGCGGCGAGGGTGTCGCGGTGGGTGTCGACGCCGATGACGCCGTCGATCTGTTCTGCGAGCATGGTCACGCGGTTGCTCTCCTTGAAGGCGGACGACCGTGGTCGGTGTCGGCCCGGGTGGAGTCACCGCGTGGCAGAACTGTGATGAGTCACGCCGGTTCGGCGGACGAGCTGCTGATCAAGCCAACGAGGTGGGCCGGGCCGACGCCGGCGTCCGGCAGACATCTCGGAGGAACGACAGACCCCGAGGAGTCGTCAGTTACCTTGCGAGTCATGCCGGACGCCGACGACGAGCCTGGCAGCAACCCGACCCGGGCCGCAGTCCAACAATCACAGTT
>NZ_JBEXCV010000353.1:0-1358 GCF_040605455.1 Embleya sp. NPDC005575
CGCGGCGAAGTCCGGCCCTCGGCCCGGCAAGCGGGACGGAAACGGCGCCCTGGCGAAGTGGGCCTGCCGGTCGTGTCGGTCCAAGCCCCGGGTTCAGGTCGTGACGAGCATTCCTTCGCGCAGGGTGGTGAAGGCGTGGGTGAGGAGTCGGGAGACGTGCATCTGGGACAGGCCGAGGTGTTGGCCGATCTCGGCCTGGGTGAGGTCGTCCCAGAAGCGGAGCTTGAGGATGCGCCGGTCCCGCTCGCCCAGTGCGGCGATCAGCGGACGCAGGGCCTCGCGGTTGACGACGAGTTCCAGGGCCGGATCCGGTGCCCCGCGCCGATCGTGTCCGGTGCCGGAGTCCCCGCCGTCCGTACCGGTGGGCGCGTCCAGGGAGTCCGTACGCAGGGCGGTGCCCAGTTCCAGACCTACGCGGACCCGGTCCTCGTCCTCGCCCAGTTCGGTGGCGAGTTCGGCCACCGTGGGTTCGCGGCCCAGTCGGGTGGAGACGTCGTCACGGGTGCGGACCAGGCGCAGGTAGAGCTCCTGTTCGCCGCGGCGGGCGTGCACGGCCCAGGTGTGGTCGCGGAAGTAGCGTTTGAGTTCGCCGGAGATGGTGGGGATGGCGTAGGCGAGGAAGCCGGCGCCGTGGCCGGGACGGTAGCCGTCGACGGCCTTGATCAGGCCGATGGCGGCGACTTGTCGCAAATCCTCGCGCAGGTCGACGCGTTGGGTGTAGCGGTGGCAGGCGCGGGTGACCAGGTTGAGGTTGTCCTCGACGATCTCATTGCGCAGCGCGGCGTGCGCATGGGTGCCCGGTTCCAGGGTAACGAGGCGGACGAGATTGCGGTCGGTGGCGGAACGCAGGCGATCGAGGGTGTCGAGGCTGCGGTGGGGAGGGGTCATTGCGGGATGGGCCTCCGAACGGGTGTGCGTCGGATGCCGGGGGCCGCCGGGACGGGCGGGCACGGGATGGCCCGGGGCGGGGCCGTTCGTCGATGCCTTCCACCTCGCGGCCCGTCCACACCTGTTTCGGGCGGACGCATTCGAACGCACACGCGGCCGACGGAAACGTGTCCCACATGCACCACACCACCCGTCGAGGCACGTTGTCGTGTCACACTCCCGCCGACCCTGTGACAACAGGGACGGTCTCAGGGAAACACAGTCGAACCGGTACTTCTCGGCGACACGGCACCGCGCGGGCGAGGCCCGGGTGCGGGTACGGCCGTTGGGGCGACCCGGGCCGGTACGGGTACCGCGACCCGGCGAGCAGCCTCCCACGGTTCGTCGTCCTGTCCAGCCCTGCCCAGTCCCCCGCTCGACGTCGTGGACAGCGCGGGCTCGTTCCTGGTCGACACCATCGATGCGCTGCA
>NZ_JBEXCV010000354.1:0-1332 GCF_040605455.1 Embleya sp. NPDC005575
GGCCGGGGCGGGCAGCCGGAGGCGTACTGCCACCGCGAGATGCTCGACGCGGTCCGTTACCTGGTCGACAACGGCGTCAAGTGGCGTGCGATGCCGGCGGACTTCCCGCCCTGGGACCGCGTCTACGCGTTCTTCCGCCGCTGGCGTAACCAGGGCCTGGCCGGCGAACTCCACGACCGGCTGCGCTCGCGCTGCCGCACCGAGGCCGGCCGGGACACCGAACCGACTGCGGGGATCGTCGACTCCCAATCGGTCAAGGCCGCCGCCACGGTCCGTGCCGACAGCCGCGGCTTCGACGGCGGCAAACTCATCAACGGCCGCAAACGGCACATCGTCGTCGACACGCTCGGCCTGCTGCTTCAGGTGCTGGTCACCGGGGCCGACACCACCGACCGCGCCGCAGCGTGCACCCTGCTCGCCCAAATCCGGGCCCGGCACCGCCGCATCCGGCTGGTCTGGGCCGACGGCTCCTACACCGGGCCCCTGGTCGACTGGGCGGCCGACGCCCTGGACATCGCCTTGACGGTGGTCCAACGCCCCGACGGCGCACGCGGGTTCACCGTGCTGCCGCGCCGTTGGGTGGTAGAGCGCACGTTCGGCTGGCTGATGGGCTCACGCCGCCTGGCCCGCGACTACGAAACCCTCCCCACCAGCAGCGAAGCGATCATGATGTGGTCGATGACGACGCTCATGACCCGGCGCCTGGCCCGCCGGGCCGCGGCACACCCGCAGACCCAGCCTGCCGCGGCAGCGTGAACACCCCCGGCACCTGTTCGGCAAGCCACCCGCGAGCCACCAGCCGCTTCGCCTTCGACCGCACCCCCTCCACCTTCCCCGGCACCGGCTCCAACCCCAGCCCACGGGCCAGATCCTTCACCCGCACCCCCGCCACAGCCTCGGAAGCGTCCGCCAACTCCACAATCCGCCGATAGACCGGCGCCAGCACCTCCACCGACACCCCCTCCCGCCGATGCGGCACCACCGAACCGGCCACCGCTGTCTCCACGACCACCGGTTCCGGGGCCCCGCCCGCCACGTCCTGCGGACCATGCGTGTCGAGAGCCTCCGCCAACTCCGCCACCGCGATCACCCGCCGCTCCAGCACCGCCTCGGCGTCCCGCAACGCGGCCAACACCCGATCCGCCTCCGCACGCAACTCCTCCACGCGCACCCGAGCCGCGGTCTCCCGCTCCTCCAGCAACCTCATCACCGACGCCACTACAACCCCCACGAGTGAGACAACCCGACGCGGTCATCCCTCCCGCACAGCACCGGACTTCATGCCTGACCAGCGGAAACTCAACGATCACATTCGATATGACAACGGCTTCT
>NZ_JBEXCV010000355.1:0-1319 GCF_040605455.1 Embleya sp. NPDC005575
GTGCGGGAACACCGTCGACATCGTCGGCATCCTCAACCCCACGATCGGCAACACCTGCCTCAACGTCGACGGGGACGACGACCGGCACGACGACCGGCACGAGGGCCACAAGAACGCCGACTTCGGCGGCAACCACGGCTGACCCCCGAGGACACCTTCCGCGAACGTTCCTCCATGTCCGAGTCGCGGTGGGGAACGGGACGGCTCCGGTCGCGCGTGCGGCCGGAGCCGTCCCCCGTTCGCGCCCCGGCAACCCGCACGACGGTCGCGCCGCACATGTCACGCCGGCCCCGACCGACGCGGACGGCGTTCGAGGAAAGCGCACGCACGCGCGGATCCATCACGCCATCGACGCGCCGAGGTCGTGACACCGAGGAGGGCTCTCGGGGGGCCGGCCCGCTCTCGGGGGGCGGGATCGGCCGGCCGCGCGGCGAGGTCCCAGGCACCTTCCTGTACGGGAACCCGTGCGCCGCACGGCACTTACCGGGTGATGATTTCGGGCAGTCGTCGCCGCCCACCGTGGGGGCGACGACGACGCCGAATCGACTGAACGGTTGTCGGAGCGGGTACACGCCGTCGTCCGGCGGCCGTGGACGCGTTCGGTAGGGCGCGGTCCGGTCGTGGTTGCACGTGTAGGGAGAGTGTCGTGACATTCGCATCCGATCCCGACTCACCGACGCCGGCGCGTCACGAGTCCACCGAGCCCGCCGTGGGTTCGCAGACGTGGGCCACTCCGCCGGGGGCACCCGCGCCGCCTCCACGGCCCGCCTCGCCGCCGGCTCGGACGTGGGATACGACGCCTCCGCGGCCCGCCTCCGCGCCGGCTGCGGAGCACTCCGGGCCGGTCGCGCACCCGGTCTCGGACGCACCGACACCGCGCGCATCGACACCCCGCGCATCGACACCGGGCGCACCGGTGGCACCGAGGACAGGGATGCCGGGCGACCCGGTCGGGGAACCGTCCGGCGACACCGCGCGGGGGTCTTCGCAGGACGCGGCGGAGCGGCTGTTGCGTCTGGCGGCGGTGCATCGGTCGGTGCCGGACGTCGCGCGGATGATCGCGATCCTGAGGGATTGTTCGAATCCGGCCGCCGAGGACGCGTTGCGGGAGGCGGCGGTGACGCGGCCGGTGAGTGATCTGGTGTTGTTGGCGGAGTTGTTGAGTGATCCCATGCACGCCGGGCAGGGCACGCGCCCCGTCGTGGAGCCCGACCTGCTTGCACCGCGAGTGTCGGCGCGCCCGGGGGTCGCCGGCGCGCCCGTGCCGTCCGCGATGTAGATCGGAAGAGAACACGACAGAAATCCAGTAAGATCTATAA
>NZ_JBEXCV010000356.1:0-1315 GCF_040605455.1 Embleya sp. NPDC005575
GGGCGCTGAAGGCGTGGCTGAGCGCGTACGCGCACCTGTTGATCAGTTGGAAGCCGTTTCACTTCCGGGCGACGGGGGCCGGTTCGGCGCTGCCCGGGGTGCCCCAGCCGGCGGGCGTGCCGGGCAGCGCGGCGTTCGCCGCGACGTGCGCGACGTCGCGACGCGGATGCGAGGCCGCGCTGGGGGCGGCGAGCAGCGGTACCAGCACGATGGCGCCGGTGGTCAGCGCTGCGGCGCCGCCGATCGTGCCCCAGACCCGCACACCGGGCACCGGGCCACGGGCGCCGATGCCGGGCCGGCGGGCGAAGGTGGCCGCGAAGCCGTTCTGGTCGTCGGGCGAACCACCGTTGCGTGGGCGGTTGTTGGCGGACACGAAAACTCCAGGTGTTGGGGGGACGGTGCTCACGCGGTCGCCCCTGCCAGGGACGCGGGCAGATCCGCGACCTCCAGGGCGATCAGTTGTGCCGCGTCGGGGTTGTCGAGTTCGGCGACCCGACCGGCCTGACGTTCCGTCATCTCCTGGAACGCCTGCCGGGCCGAGCGCCCGTTGCCGAAGCCGCCGCCTCGGGTCATCCCGGCGAACAGGGCGAGCAGTTCGGCGCGTGCTTCGGGGGTCAGTTCGTAGCGGTGCCGCTCCGCCTGGTGCTCGACGATGGCCACGAGCTGCTCGGCGTCGTAGTCCTCGAACAGCAGGGTCCGGGTGAACCGGGAGGCCAGCCCCGGGTTGGAGGACACGAACCGGTTCATGTCGTCGGGATAGCCCGCGGCGATCACCACGACATCGTCGCGGTGATCCTCCATCAGCTTCACCAGTGTGGCGATCGCCTCGGAGCCGAAGTCGTTGCCACCCGCGAGCGGCGAGAGCGAGTACGCCTCGTCGATGAACAACACGCCGCCGATCGCCCGGTTGAACGCGGCGGCGGTCTTGGGCCCGGTGTGGCCGACGTACTCGCCGACCAGCGCGCTGCGGTCGACCTCGACCAGGTGGCCGTGGCCGAGCAGGCCCAGCGCCTTGAGCAGCCGGCCGTACAGCCGGGCCACCGTGGTCTTGCCGGTACCCGGGTTGCCCGCGAAGACCAGGTGCCGACTCAGCGGCGGCGCCGGCAGCCCGGCCTCGACCCGGAGCCGCACCGTCTGCATCAGCTTGGCCATCGACGCGACATCGCGCTTGACCCCGTCCAGGCCGACCAGTTCGCCGAGTTCGGCGAGCAGGTCGGGCAGGCTCTCCTCGACCACGTCCGGCAGTTGCGGGGCGGGCGCGGCGGCGGTCGGACCCGGCGCGGCGCCCGCGGTGGCGGCCGTCGCGGGCCGCGCG
>NZ_JBEXCV010000357.1:0-1292 GCF_040605455.1 Embleya sp. NPDC005575
GAGAGAGAATTATTGGTTCGAGCGCATACCTTTGCTCTTGGAGTCGATGCTGCGCAAGGCGTCCTGCTCGCCGTGCTGGTCTGTGCGGCGTGCGGGCTCATCTACGAACTGGCGCTGGCCGCGCTCGGCGGCACGCTCGGCGGCGACCCGGTGGTGGAAACCTCGATCGTGCTCTCGGTGATGGTCTTCGCGATGGGCGTCGGCGCGCTGGCCGCCAAACCGCTCGCGCGCCGGGCCGCGGCGGCGTTCATCGCCGCCGAGATCCTGCTCGCGATGTGCGGCGGGATGTGCGCGACCGCGCTGTACGCCGCCTTCGCCTGGTACGACGTCTACCGCTGGCCGATGATCGCCGTCTCGGCCGTGCTCGGGCTGCTGATCGGGGCCGAGATCCCGCTGCTGATGACGCTGGTGCAGCGGATCCGTCCACAGGAGGCGGGCAGCGCGGTGGCCGACCTGTTCGCGGCCGACTACGTGGGCGCGCTGATCGGCGGCCTGCTCTTCCCGTTCCTGCTGCTGCCGCACCTGGGCCAACTGCGTACCGTGCTGCTCGCGGGCGGGGTCAACGCGATCGCGGGCGCGTTCGCGGTGTTGTGGCTGTTCCGTGTCGATCTGCGGCCTCGGCTGCGGGTGGGCATGTACGCGGCGGTGGGCGCGGTGCTCGCGCTGTTGGCAGGTACCTGGCTGTACACGCCCGCCTTCGAACGCGCCGCGCGCGACGCGCTCTACGAAGGGGACGTGGTGTCCGCGCGCGAGGACGTGGTGCTCACCCACACCGGCGCCGGCCCCGAGCTGTACGTGGACGGTGAACGCCGGGTGACGGCTCCGGGGGCGAGCGAGGCCGCCCAGGCGCTCGTGCACCCCGCGATGGCCGGCCGGCACGAGCGGGTGCTCGTGCTCGGCGGCGGCGACGGGCTGGCGCTGCGCGAGGTGCTGCGCTACCCGGCCGTGCGCGAGGTGCTGCTCGTGGTCGCGCGCGTGGCCGAGACCGCGCCCGCGCGCACCGATCCGGTGCTGCGCGCGCTGGCCGGCGACGCGTTCGCCGATCCGCGTGTGCGGGTCGTCGGCGCAGACGCCTTCGCGTGGGTGCGGGCCGCCGCGGAGCGCTTCGACGTGGTCGTGGCCGACCTGCCCGGGCCCACCACGGGCGCCGCCGCGCGGCTGTACACGCAGGAGTTCTACGGCCTGACCCGGACCGTGCTGCGCCCGGCCGGCCGGATCGTGGTGCACGCACCCGCGCCGGACGCGCACCCACGCGCCTACTGGTGCGCGGAGGCCGGCCTGCGCGCCGCGGG
>NZ_JBEXCV010000358.1:0-1267 GCF_040605455.1 Embleya sp. NPDC005575
CCGGTGGTGCCGGTGGTGGTGTCGGCGCGGTCGGCGCAGGCGTTGCGGGCTCAGGCGGAGCGGTTGGCGTCCTGGGTGTCCTCGGTGTCCTGGGTGGATGGCGGTGTGTCGCTGTCGGATGTGGGGTTGTCGGCGGCGGTTTCGCGGTCGACGTTCGAGCATCGTGGTGTGGTGGTGGCCGCGGATCGGGACGAACTGGTCGCGGGTTTGCGGGTGTTGGCGGCCGGTGGGGTCGGGGCGGGTGTGGTGTCGGGGGTGGCGGGTGAGGGGCGTACGGCGTTCCTGTTCACCGGTCAGGGTGCGCAGCGGGCCGGGATGGGTCGGGAACTGTACGACGCGTTCCCGGTGTTCGCGTCGGCGTTCGACGACGTCTGCGGCCGGTTCGACGCTTTGTCGTCCCGGTCGTTGAAGGACGTGGTGTTCGGTGGGCGGGGGTTGGACGAGACGGGGTTCACCCAGCCGGCGTTGTTCGCGGTCGAGGTGGCGATGTTTCGTCTCCTCGAATCCTGGGGTGTGCGGCCGGACTTCGTGACCGGGCACTCGATCGGTGAGCTGGCCGCGGCGCATGTGGCCGGGGTCCTGTCCCTCGGCGACGCCTGCCGGGTCGTCGCCGAGCGGGGCCGGTTGATGCAGGCCCTGCCCGCGGGCGGGGCGATGGTCGCCGTCCAGGCGACCGAGGCCGAGGTCGTGGACCTGCTGCGGGGGCAGGAGGCGCGGGTGGGGATCGCCGCGGTGAACGGGCCGTCGTCGGTGGTGATCTCCGGTGTCGAGGACGTCGTCACCGCCGTCGCCGAAACGCTGCGCGAGCGGGGACGCAAGACGCGGCGGCTCACGGTCAGCCACGCCTTCCACTCCCCGCTGATGGACCCGGTCCTCGAAGAGTTCGCCACCGTCGTCAACGGTGCGGTGTTCGCCGACCCCGACATCCCGATGGCCGCGAGCACCGAGGAGGTGCGCTCGGCGCGGTATTGGGTGGAGCACATTCGTGAGCCGGTGCGGTTCGCCGATCACCTCGCCCGGTTGCGGGAGGCGGGGGTGACCAGGTTCGTGGAGATCGGGCCGGACGGTGTACTCACGGCGATGGGCCGGGAGAACGTGGTCGACGCGTCGTTCGTGGCGTTGCAGCGCCGTGGCCGGCCCCAGGTCCGCACCGCGATGACCGCGCTGGCACACCTGCACACCGACGGACACACCGTCGACTGGTCCCGGCTGTTCACCGCAACCACCGCGACCCTGATCGACCTGCCCACCTACCCCTTCCAACACC
>NZ_JBEXCV010000359.1:0-1228 GCF_040605455.1 Embleya sp. NPDC005575
TCGCCGGCCGCAACCGGGCCGAGATCGAGAACATGATCGGCTTCTTCGTCAACACCCTCGTCATGCGCACCGACCTCACCGGAGACCCGACGTTCACCGAACTCCTGGGTCGAGTTCAGGACACGGCACTCGGCGCGTACGACCACCAGGATCTTCCTTTCGAGCGCCTGGTCGAGGAACTCGCCCCCGACCGCGACCTCACCCGCAACCCCCTCTTCCAGACCATGCTCGTGCTCCGGAACATCCCCGACACCGACACCTGGCAACTCCCCGACCTCGCCGTCGAACCGGTCTCGATCATCGGGCAGGACGCCAAGTTCGACCTGACGCTCACCGTCTTCGACGACGCGGCCGGCGGGTTGCGGGCCTCGGTGGAGTACCGCACCGACCTGTTCGAACGAGACACCATGGAACGGATGGTCGGACACTTCCAGACCCTCCTGGCCGCGGTCGCCACGAACCCGGACGTTCGGCTCTCCGAGACAAGCATGCTCACGTCGGCCGAGCGGCGGCAGGTTCTGGTCGAGTGGAACGCCACCGCCGCCGACTACCCCGACACGGCGACCGTGCACGGGCTGGTCGAGGAGCGGGTCGAACTCGCCCCGGACGCGGTCGCCGTGCGCGGCGAGCAGGAAAGCTTGACCTATCGTCAGGTCAACGAGCGAGCCAACCGACTCGCCCACCACCTGCGCAGCCGGTACGGCGTCGGACCGAACACCCTCGTCGCGGTCTGCCTCGATCGCGGCCCGGAGCTGATCTGCGCCCAGCTCGGCATCCTCAAGGCCGGGGCCGCGTACGTCCCGCTGGATCCCGGATATCCGACCGAGCGGCTCGCCTACATGGTCGCGGACACCGGCACTCCGGTGGTCGTCTCGGACGCCGAGCACAGCGGACGACTGCCCGCCGGCACCCCGAAGTTCCTGGTCGACCTGGACCGGCCGACACTCGCCGCGGAGCCCATCGACAACCCGGAGCCGGTGGCCTCACCCCAGGACCTCGCGTACGTCATCTATACCAGTGGTTCCACGGGTCGGCCCAAGGGCGTCGAGATCCGCCACCACAGCGTGGCCAACCTCATCCACTGGACCACCACCACCTTCACCATGAACCCCGGCGACCACGTCGCACTCCTGGCCGGCGTCGGATTCGACGCAGCCGCCTGGGAACTATGGCCCGCACTCACCACCGGAACCACCTGCCACATCCCCGACGACACCACCCGACTCAC
>NZ_JBEXCV010000360.1:0-1157 GCF_040605455.1 Embleya sp. NPDC005575
GCCGGCCGCGCCGCCGCCCCGGGTCTCCCCCGAGGCGGCCCCGGCGGCCGGTCCGCCCACGCTCGCCGAGACCGCGGCCGGCGGCGCCCCGACCAAGCCGGTCCCGCTCGCGGATCCCGAGGAGGAGCCGCTGTGGTGGCGGACGCCGCCGGAGGGCGGGACGCCGGAGCGACCCGGCCCCGACATATACGGCGACGGCTCGCTGCACGCGCCGGCGTATCCGATCGGCGTGGTCTCGGACACGTCGGCGACCTGGGACGACGAGGACGCGCTGACCGAACCCACGCCGGCCCTGGGCATGTTCGGTCCGGGCGCGCTGCGTACGCAGGTGCGCGAGGTGTTCGCGATCGCGATGATGGCGATCGGTGCGATCGTCGCCTCGACCGTGGTGGTGCTGCTCGGCTACCTGGTGGTCTTCACGGCGGCCGCGTGGTCGCTCAAGGAGCGGCGGTTCGCCGCGTTCTACGTCCCCGGCACGACCGCACTGGCGTTCGCGACCGGCATGTGGCTGCGCGCCACCGGGCACATGGGCGCGGATCTGACCCGGGACGAGGCGTGGGATCGCTTCGGCGAACTGTTGCCCGCGATGATCCGGATCGCCGCGATCGCCGCCTCCCTGTATCTGCTGTGGCGGCTGAATCGACGTCAGATCACGGCGTAGACACGGGAACACCGCCCGTACTCGGCGTTTTCCGGGTGTGACGCGCTCCGCTGGCGGTGCGCCGCATCCGCTCTTTACGATCCCATTAGTGCTGACCATGGCCGCACACGGCTCGCCCGATCGCAGCCAGGACGCGTTCGTGAAGGTCTCCTTCAAAGGCGGCTCGGCCACGACCGGATCCACCACGACGGGCGGGGCGGGCGGCGGCACCACTGCCGGCGGCACCGCTTCGGGCACGAGCGGCGCGGCCGGCGGCGGCGGCCTGCCACTGACCGGACCGGCCGGCCTGGTCGGCGCGGGTGTCGTCGGTGTCGCCCTGGTCGGCGCCGGCACGCCGGCCGTGCTGAGCACGCGCCGCAGCCGCGGCACACCCCCCACCGCGACCTGAGCACACCCGTCCGTGCCCGCCGGCCCCCCCCCGGGGGGCCGGGGGGGCGCCCCTCGACTGCGAGTTCCACGACTCCACCGGCGGCAAGCCGGCCGTGTGGGTGGCCGA
>NZ_JBEXCV010000361.1:0-1145 GCF_040605455.1 Embleya sp. NPDC005575
CCCCAATACTCTATCTGTTTTGCGGTCACTGCTGTAACGAGGTGGGAACTCCCCAACACCCCCGCAGGGGCCGCGCGGCCCCGCCCCCCCGCCGCGCCGCGTCCGGTCCTCGCGCGAGGACCGGACTCGGCGCGGTACCGAGCGAAGACCAGCGAAGACCGCGGACCGGCAACGACGACGCCGTCGGGACCGCGCTCCGCCCAAGGCACCGGCGAGACACCGTGCGTCCGGGCGAGACCCGGCCGCCGACCGGTTCGCAACCTTCGGATCCGACGATTCCCCCGATCCGCGACGGCGCTCCCCCACCCACGGGGGTCGACAATCGCAGGTTCGAATCCCGTCACCCCGACCGCACTCGGAGGCGCCGGTCCCGGCCGTGCCCGTTCGGCACGCTTCGCCGGTGGAAACCGCACACGGGGCGAGCGCCCCGCGCAACGTCGTTCGCGGTCCGTCGCGCACCGTCCGGGGGCGAGGCGGATCCCGATCGCCTCGCCGACAGCGGCACCGGACCGCCGCACGGAATCGGCCGAGACGTTCCGGCGCAGCCACAACAGTGCGGAGTCTGCGTCGGGGCAGACCCACATCGCCACCCGCCGGGTCCGGGCCGACTCGCGGCCGTGACCGCGGGGCGTGGGGCGCGCGGGGCGAGCATCCGCGTCGGGTACGGCCGTGGACAGGCCGCCCATTCGGCGCCGTCGACATCGATCGGCGGCACGCCAACCACGCGGCCGAGTAACCCGACCGAGCAGGCGCGGCCGGCCGATGTCGGCCTGGACGTCGTGCACCGCGGCGAGACGATCGGGCGATGGATCGCCCGGCAACGCGCCGACTGGGACACGCTGGGCCAGGAGCAGCGCGAGCGCTTGGTCGGGTTGGGGCTGACCCAGCCCGGGGCTGCGGCCGACACCGTCCTGGGCGCTGCCGGTGGCCGAGGCCCCCGAACCGGACGGGGTCAGGCCCAGACGGACGCGGGAGCAGGCGTTCGAGATCGCGCTCGGCGCGGCGGCGGCCTATCGGGAGCGGGTCGGGCACCTCGAAGTCCCCCGCGGACACGTCGAGACCGTTGTCGCGTTCGACGGATGGCGCGAGGACGTGAGGCTCGGGGTGTGGGTGACCACCACCAGGAGCAGGCGAGCGAAACTCCC
>NZ_JBEXCV010000362.1:0-1055 GCF_040605455.1 Embleya sp. NPDC005575
CCCGCCGCGTGGGGCTCGTGGACGGGTGTCCACGAGCCGCTCGCGTTGTTGCCGGTGGTCGAGCCGGGGTGCCGGCTCAGCCGGGCGGATCCTCCTCGGCGGGACCGAGCAGATTGAGCCCGATACCCGGCAGGCCGGGCAGCAGCGGCGGGAGGATCTGACCCTTGGGCGTCTTCGCCGGGGTCGGGGTGGTGCCCGCGCCGCCGGATTGGGCGGCGGGACTCTCCGCGGGTGCGTCGCCGAGGAGGGGGATGTTCAGCCCCGGGAGCAGGCCGCCGTTCTGCTGCGGTTGCTGTCGAGGCGCGGAATTACCCGGCGCCGCCGAGCCGTTGGGCTGCGGTGCGCTGTTGGCCGCGGTGCCGCCCGGGCCCGGGGGTTGCGGGGCGAGCGGCTGCGCTCCGGTGTCGGGTGCGCCGTCCGGCTTCGCGCCGGGAGCGGCCGGCGAGCCGCCGGTGCGCCCACCGTCGGAGGGCTTGGCCGAGGTCAGGTCGGCGGTGCCCGCGATCGGGGCGACCTGCTCGTTGATCGCGGTGAGCAGGGTGCGGACCCGATCGCGCTCGGAGGAGAGCTCCGGCGGGAGCCGGTCGTCGATCCGGTCCATGCGCTCGTGGCCGGAGCGGGCGAAGTCGGCCAGATTGCGCATCGAGCCGTCGCTGCCGCTCTTGCGGAAGTGGTCGGTGAGCAGCTCCCGTCCCTTGTCGGCCTCGTCGCGCCAGTCGTCGAGCACCTGCCGCAGGTGCCGCACCGTCGCCTTGTCGGTGGGCGTCCGGCCGGCGCGCCTGAGCAGCTGTTCGGCCTCGCCCATCCGGGTCTCGGCCTGCTGGAGATAGCGCTCGCCGCGCTCGTGGTCGTTGTCCGCGAGCGAGATCTTGAAGTCTTCGACCGTGCGCTTGACGCCGTACGTCATGTCGCCGGGCAACGCGTCGGAACTGGCGTAGGCCACCCCGCCCAGGCCGCCGCCGGTGGCCACCACGAACGCGCCCGCGCCGACCCGGTAGCCGCCGGTCTTGATCAGGTCGGTGCTCGCCCGGCCGACGATTCGGTGCCGGCCGTCG
>NZ_JBEXCV010000363.1:0-1051 GCF_040605455.1 Embleya sp. NPDC005575
GACGACGAGCGGGAGACGTTGACGAGGTGGGCGAGACGCCGAAAGTCGTCGCAGGCTTTGGCGTTGCGTTGTCGGATCGTGCTCGGGTGTGCGGAGGGTAGGACGAATCAGGAGGTCGCCGCCGAACTGGGCGTGTGGCCGCAGACGGTGGGCAAGTGGCGCCGCCGGTTCGTGGTGGAACGGTTGGAGGGGCTGGCCGACGAACCTCGTCCGGGTGCCCCGCGAAAGATCGGCGACGAACGGGTGGAGGACCTGATCGTCGCGACTCTGGAACGCACTCCCAAGGACGCCACGCACTGGTCGCGGGCGTCGATGGCGGCCGAGACCGGTCTGTCGAAGTCGACGGTCGGTCGGGTCTGGAAGGCGTTCGGGCTCAAGCCCCACCTGGTGGACACCTTCAAGCTTTCCAAGGACCCTCAGTTCGTGGACAAGGTCCGTGACGTGGTCGGCCTGTATCTCGACCCGCCCGAGCGGGCCCTGGTGTTGTGCGTCGACGAGAAGTCGCAGATACAGGCCCTGGACCGGTCCGCGCCGGTGCTTCCGATGATGCCGGGCATGCCCGAGCGTCGCACCCACGACTACGTGCGCGGGGGTGTCACCACGCTGTTCGCCGCACTGGACGTGGCCACCGGCGAGGTCATCGGCTCCATCCACCGCCGCCACCGCGCGGTGGAGTTCCGGAAGTTCCTCGTCAAGCTGGACAAGGAGGTCCCCGCGGACCTGGAGGTGCATCTGGTCTGTGACAACTACGCCACCCACAAGACTCCCGCCATCGCGAAATGGCTCGCCGCGCATCCCCGTTTCCACCTGCACTTCACGCCCACGAGTGCGTCGTGGCTCAACCAGGTCGAGCGCTGGTTCGGTCTCCTGACGGACAAGCGACTGCGACGCGGAGTCCACAAGAGCGTCCGGAGCCTGGAGAACGACATCCGCGACTGGACCAGGACATGGAACGAGAACCCACGCCCGTTCGCCTGGACCAGAACCGCAGACGAGATCCTCGAACGCCTCGCTTCCTATCTGAAGCGAATTCCTGGCGCAGGACACTAGG
>NZ_JBEXCV010000364.1:0-1021 GCF_040605455.1 Embleya sp. NPDC005575
ATCATGATGCACCGACGGCTCGCCCGCGACTACGAGACCCTCACCGCCAGCTCCGAAGCCATGATCCACGTCGCCTCGATCGACAACCTCGCCAAGCGCATAACGGACGAGACCACGCCAACCTGGCGAGGAACCTACTAGGGCAAAAGAAGCCATCAGCCTAAATTAAATGCCCACTCAGAGCCGTCTCATGGTGAACAGGGTGGTCCCGTGCACCGCGTCCACTTCCTTCCGCTCGGTCTCGGTGAACCCGACCTTGGCCAGTACACGGCGAGAAGCGGTGTTCCAGTCCCAGACTGTGGCCCACAGACGTTCGTACCCAGACGATCTCGCCCAGTCCAGAACCGCCAGCGAGGCCTCGGTTGCGTATCCCTGACGCCAAACTCGGTGCAGCAGCTCGAACGCCAGTTCCGGCTCTCCTTCCGATCCTCGCCGGCTGGCGACCAGACCGCAGTAGCCGATGACGTCGCGAGAGGCCTTCCGCTCGACCGCCAGCAACCCGCTCGACCATAGCTGGTTGGTGCGGATCGAATCCTCGAGCTCCGCAACCGTGGGGTGTCCGTCCGCGTCGATTCGGCGGTGCGGCGGCACTCGTGGATCACGTTCGGTCCACAGCTCACGCTGGACGACAGCCTCGGCTACCCGCCAAGGTCTGAGTAGCAGGCGACTCGTCTCGAGTACAACTTCGCTGCCCAGGGTCGCGCCATCTGCCATGACAGCAACCTTTCACGGGCGAACGCACTGCCGTACCGCAGGGCGCGGTCGATCCTGCCGATCGTAGACGCTCGATGTGCGGAACCACCGAGATCAATCGCCGAGCGTCGTCTTGGACCTGTGCACGTTCAGCGGTACCCGGTTAGACACAATACCGGCCGGTATTGCGGTTAGACACGTCGACCCGCACGCTGACAACGGGCGACTCAGGTGGGACTATCAAGGACTCGGTGTACACCCTGAGCAAAGGGAGTATCCGATGACCGACGTGGCGATTACGACGACCGGGTCGAGTCCGGTGGAGGCC